>JBBQML010000281.1:0-6381 GCA_038328885.1 Verrucomicrobiota bacterium
CCCCATGCGTCGCAGCGTCGGGGCGTCCGCCAGCAACGCTGCCAACGCCTGATTCAGCCCCAACTGGTCGCCGACCGGCACCAACCTGCCCGTCACCCCGTCCTCGATGATCGCGGACGGTCCGACCGAGGCGTAGGCGAGGACCGGCACCCCCATCGCCTGGCTCTCCGCCACGATCAGCCCGAAATCCTCGTCGAGCGCCGGATGGACCATCAACTCGCAGGCCGCGACCAGGCCGCGCAGATCCGCGTTCGGCACGAAACCCGTCAGATGCACGCGATCCCCGATCCCCAACCGCGCCGCGAGCAACTTCAACTCCTGGGCGAAATCCTGTTCCATCCCGAAAAGGCTTCCGCCGATCAGCACCACGTGAACGTCCGACAGTCCGGCCGGCAGCGAAGCCAGCGCCCGTACCAGGAACTCGTGCCCCTTGTAGCGCTGCAAGCGCGCACCCAGTCCGATCCAACGGCCCCCAGCCGGGATGTGGTACTGCGCGGCCAGCGCCTCCCGGGACGTCCGCTGCTCGAGTCCCTCCAACTCCACCCCGGGCCAGATCGTGCTCGTGGGGAGTCCCTGCGCGACGAAGTAACCCGCGGTGCGGGGGCAGTTCGCCGTCACGTGGCGCGTCGGGATGGACAGGATCGCGCGGGTCGACCAACCCGGTTGCTCGACCGTATGCACCGACCAGACCTCGGACACCCCGGCCCACCGGGCAGCGAGGCCGCCGTAGACATGCCCGCGGAAACAGTTGCTGTGGACCAAGTGGTACCCGTGTTGGCGCACCAGACCCGCGATCTGGCGGATGGCGCCGGCGACCCGCCAGACATGGCGCATCCGGTGGCGCTGCAGCACGTGGGTTCGGATCCCCAACCCCGTCAATTCCGCCTCCAGCGGGCCCGGAGCGAGCATCACCACGGCGGGAACGTAACGCGCCGGATCCAAGTGCCGCAGGAAGTTGATCAGGTACACCTCCGCCCCGCCCTTTTCACCGACACAGGAAACCCAGAGAACCTTGGTAGGAGATGCCATGCAGGATGCGGAGTACGGAGTAACGAGTGGGGAGCGGGAGATCGGAGGCGGCGGATGTATGACTGGGTGAGGCAGAGTTGGGATTGTCGATAGGGGGGCGTCCCGTCCTCCCACCGCGGAAAACCTCCGGTACGCCACCCACAATTCCCAGTCCTCAATACCGGCGCCCCTCGCCCACCGACTCACCGCCCCCCACCCCCCACCGCCGCCGAAGCCCCCAGGTGTCGGCGAAGGAAGTCGTACGTGCCGGCGCCATGGATGGTGTGCGGGCCCACGAACCATTCGATCTGGCAAGCGGCCGGTGGGAGCTTCAGCCGGGCTGCATACAGGTGGCGGACCTTGGCGAATTCATAGGCCACCGTCTCGTCGGGTGCGACGCCGTCAAAGTGCCCACGCTCGACCATGAACGGTCTGGGGGCGATCAAGGCGGCCATCTCCGCGTAGTTGAAGGTGTGCCCCAGGTTCCATTCGAAAATCTCGTATTCACCGGTCCAAACGTAGCTGTACGGGCTGCGGGTCGACGCATTCTTCCAGACCCATTCGTTGAAGTCGGCGGAGCAAATGCTCAGGCAGTAGTCCGTCACCAGAGCCGGAACGCGCATCGCGGTCTTGCCGCCGTAACTGAGCCCGTAGAAGGCGACCCGCTCGGGATCCACGAACGGCTGGGTTCTGAGCCAATCCACCAACTGCTGGTGCTGCGGCACGATGACCGAGAACAGCGTCTTCCCCAGCGGGTTGGCCTTGCGCTGCAACACCCGGAACGAGTCGCGGAAGAGGTAGGGATTCTGGGGCGCAAAGGTGATGAAGCCGAGTTCGGCCAGCCGGGCGGCGAACGCGCCATAGGCCTCGTACCCCGCCTTGCCAATCGTGTCCTGCGGCCGTCCTTCCAAACCGTGCTGGCAAACCACCACCGGCCGCCGTTCCCCCGGCTTCAGGTCCTTCGGCAGCAACAGCAGCCCATAGGCGATGACGTCCGGGTACACGTCGAGCACCACCTCGTAACCCCGCCATTTCGGGTCGTCATAGGCCTCGCGCGACCGTGGTCGGGCGGGCTGCAGCGGAAGGTCGAACCGCCCGATCACCCGCTCGGCGAAGAACTCTCGGTACCGGGCCTGGCTTGCCGCGAATTTCTCCGGGCTCGATGGATCAAGGTCCTTCATGAACCGCTGCCGCGCCGCCCCACTGTCCGTCAGCAACTGCTGCGTGTGCCGATCGAGTTCACCCCGCTGACGATCCGACCGCCCCCGGGGATCCGCCACCCGACGCAGATCAACCCAATCGCCAGGATCAGGCTCGGTTCCGGAGCGCGGAGCGCTTCTGGCGCCTTCGGCGACCACCAACGCCCCGAGCCAGGCATTGAGTGCCGAAACGCTCCCGCCGGGACCGCCCCCTCCCGGCGTCTCGACGAGCGTAATCCAGGGCGACCGCCCCGCGCCGGCGCCCAGGGAACCCGCCCGCGCGACCTCCGCCCGGACCTGCCCCAGGTCGGGCGACACCAGACGCCCGGGAGCGCCCCCATCACTGGCCAGCACGAGTTCCGGACCGCGCGCCGCCTCGATCACCAGTGGGCGAGGTTCCACGAGGAGCGCGATTTCCGCGTCCCCGAGCCGCTCCAACTGGCCAAAGAGGTTGCGGTCGAGTGGTTCCTGCCAGACGTCCTCCCGCCCACCAAAATAGCCGCTCACCCAGACCGCCCGGAGCCGAAGGTCCAGCGCCGCCGCGTACAACGCCAACCGTCCGCCCTCGCCCCACCCCGCGACACCCACCGGCCGCGCCGGGGCATCCGCGCTCAGGGCATCCACCGCCGCCAGAATCTTCATCACCTCGTAGCCGGCGAGCGTCCGGCCCATCTCGAACGCCGCCCGGTGCAAGTACTCGCGATTGCCCAGGTTGCGACCCCGCTGCGGATCCCAGTCGACCTTCGGCTCGCCTTTCCGGCGGTTGATGAGGAACGGGACCAGGACCCGGCAGCCGCGCGCGGCCAATCCCCGCGCCCACGCCACCTCCCCTTCCTCCAGGGCGTCGAGCCCCACCCACTGCTCCGGGGTCACGTCCGCATCCGGCACCACCACGACGTCCGCCACGATGTCCGCCCGGGTCGGCGTCACCAGGAGCCCCTCACCGTGGACCTCGCCGAACGCCGCCCAACGCACCGCCTCCACCCGGGCCCACGTCGACGTCGCCACCACGGGGGATTGGGCCAGACCTCCCACCCACTCGAGCCCGACCCCCGCGGAACGGGTCTCCACCGCCCCAAGGATTTCGGCCAACCTGGTCCGGTTCGTCCGGACCAGGCGCTGCCAGTCCTCGCCGGACCGGGTTGCCGCCCCGGCGCGCCACCGCCGGTCACGCGCGTCGCGGGAGCCATCCAACTGCGCCTGGAGGAACCGGTCCACGCCCGCCACGAGGTTCGAGGCCAGGTCGCCCGGGATGGTCAACTCGGCCGTGCCCGGGAGTGGCGGACCCGCGGGAGACAGGAGCTCGGGCTCTGCCCTCGCGGAGGCCCCCATCGCCAGCATCAGCGCGACCGCAACCCCGACCGTTGCCCTCCGCACGAGACCTCTCCAGCGAGGGGACGGCGGCAGGGGAGCCACCCGGGCGTCGTGAGCCAGGCGCGGCGGCAAAGGCGTGGAACGCTGGAACATAAAAAACAACGGTGCACCCCTAGGCTGCCGCGGCCGTCAACCGCAGGAATTCCAGCCGATGGTTGGCGTCCGGGTTCCGCACGGACGGCCCCGCCACCAGGATCGCGGTGTTCCCCACCAACCCCAGGTCACGCGTCCATCCCCAGGCAAACGCGCCCCAATTCTCCGGTTCCTCGACCATCTCGACTGGGTGGACGCCATACGAGAATGCCAGCCCCTGGCAGATGGCGCGGTTGGGGCAGAACGCTGCGATCCAGACCCCCGGCTTGAACCGCGAGATCATCCGCGCGGTCGCGCCGGTCCGCGTCGGGACCAACACCGCAACGGCTGGAATAATGGCCAGCGCATGCTCCACCACCGAGGCCGCAGCCTCCGCCACCGTGGAGGGTTTGTGCTCCCTGCACCATTCCCGGAGATCGTGCAGGCGCGCCGGCGGGCGCTGGCCTTCGGTGGCGGTGGCGATCCGTGCCAGCATGGCCACGGATTCCTCCGGAAACCGGCCCATCGCCGATTCGGCCGACAGCATCACCGCGTCCGTGCCATCGAGAATCGCGTTGGCCACGTCGGTGGCCTCGGCGCGCGTCGGGAGGCGGTTGGTGACCATGGATTCCAGCATCTGGGTGGCGGTGATCACCGGTTTGCCAGCCAGGTTGGCCTGCGCAATCAGCGTCTTCTGCAGGATGGCAATCCCCTCGATCGGCACCTCCACCCCGAGGTCCCCACGCGCGATCATGACCCCGTCCGCGGCCTGCAGGATCTCCTCGTAATGCTCGACCGCCCCCGCCCGCTCGATCTTCGCGATGACGAACGGATTCCCCCCCACCGACCGGGCCGCCGACCGCACCGCCTCGAGGTCGGCCGCCCGCTCGACGAACGACTGGCCCACCGCGTCCACCCCGTGCGCCAGCGCAAACTCCAGACACGCCCGGTCATGCGCCGTGAAGGCGCTGATCCCGAGGTCGATTCCCGGCAGGTTCAGCCCTTTGCGCGAGCGGAGTTCACCCCCCACCGACACCCGGCAGCACACCTCTCCCCCCGCGACCCGATCGACCACCAACTGCACCAGCCCATCGTTGAGAAACAGTCGATCGCCGGCTTTCACCACGCGCGGCAGGTCGGCGAAGTTCATCGAGACCCGCTCGGCCGTCCCGACCACCTCCGCCGTGGTCAGCGTGAACCCGTCCCCCGCCCGCAGTTCGATCGGTTCCGGATCGATCCGGCCCAGGCGCATCTTGGGGCCGGGCAGGTCGGCCATGATCGCCACCCGCCGCCCGGTCGCGCGCTCGGCCGCCCGCACCCGCTCGATGACCCTGGCGTGGCTGGTGAAATCCCCGTGGGAAAAATTCAGCCGCGCGACATTCAGCCCCGACCGAATAAGTCGTTCGATCATCGCCGGCGCATCCGAAGCCGGGCCAAGCGTGGCCACGATCTTCGTCTTGTGCGTCGGGAACGGCTGAGGAAGCGGGGAGGACATCGGGTTGGAAGGCGGGGGAAAGGGAGACGCGGGGGAAAAGCCGCGATCGTCAGGTAAGCACGGAACCCTCGACGAACGGACCTCCGGCGGCGAGGGCCGCGACGTTGGCCACCGTGGTTCGCGCGATGTCCGAGAGTGCCTCGACCGTGAGGAACGCCTGATGCGCGGTGACCAGCGCATTCGGGAAGCTCAGCAACCGGGCCAGTTCATCGTCCTGCAGCACCTGGCCCGAGAGGTCCTCAAAGAACACCCCTTCTTCCTCCTCGTAGACATCGAGGGCCACGCCCCCGAGGTGCCCCGACTTGAGCGCGTCGATGAGTGCGGCGGTGTCGATCAGCCCGCCCCGGCTCACGTTCAGCAACAACGCCCCCGCCTTCAGCTTGGCCAGCCACCCGGCACTCACCAGATGTCGCGTCTCGGGCGTCAACGGAAGGTGAAGCGAAACCACGTCGCTCTGTGCCACCAGGATCTCCGGCGCCACGTACTCCACCCCGTGCGCTGCCGCCCAGTCCGGGTCCGGCCGTGGGTCGAACGCCAGGACGCGCATCCCGAATCCGCGCAGGATCTGGGCGGCAATCCGGCCGATCTTGCCGGTGCCGTAGATGCCAGCCGTCCGGCCATGGAGGTCATGGCCCACCAACCCCTGCAGCGAGAAATTGAAGTCCCGCACCCGCTGGTAGGCCCGGTGGATCTTCCGGTTCAGCGTCAGCAGCAGCGAGACCGCGTGTTCCGCCACAGCGTAGGGCGAGTACACCGGCACCCGCGTCACGGTGAGACCCAACTGGCGCGCCGCCGGCAGGTCGACGTGGTTGAAGCCCGTGCATCGCAATGCCAGCAAGGAAACCCCGTCCGCCGCGAGCCGGGCCAGGGTGGGCCGGGTGAGCTCGTCGTTCACGAACGCGCACACCGCCTGGGAACCCTTGGCCAGCGCCGCCGTCTCAGGCGTCAGCCGGAACTCCAGAAACTGCCATTGCACAGGAAGTTTCCCCGTTGCCTGCGTCAGGTGCTCCCGATCGTAGGGCTTGGTGTCGAAGACAACGACGGTGGTCATGGAATTAGTGGGTGCCGGGGAAGGCGGAGGCGGGCGCGGCTCTCAAACAAACCTCTCCGGCTGCCCTGTGGCGGCGAGGACAGCGCGCCACGCCGAACCGAGTGGATCAATCCGCTTGCACCGCGTCGCCAGCAGCTCCACCGGCACGTGGATGAACTGATCGTGGAGCAACCCAACAACCA
>JBBQML010000282.1:0-6377 GCA_038328885.1 Verrucomicrobiota bacterium
CCTGGACTGGCGGGCCGGGGAGGGATTCCGCTGGACCGAGCTCCGCCCGAACTCATCCACCCGCACCGGCTTCACCCGAATTCCGCCGTCCACCAGCGGCCTGGCCTTCACCAACACCCTCGACGAGCTCGCCGGCGCAGCGAACCGGGTCCTCTACAATGGGTCCGGGGTCGCGACCGGCGATTTCGACGCCGACGGCCTGCCCGACGTGTTCCTCTGCGACCTCGGCGGTCGCAACGCCCTCTATCGGAATCTCGGAGGCCTCCGCTTCCAGGACGTCACCGTGGACGCCGGCCTGGGCGGGGCGCTGCCGTTCACCCGGGGGGCGGTCTTCGCCGACGTGAACGGGGACGGTTCTCTCGACCTGCTGCTGAGCGTGACGGGGCGCGGGGTGCTCTGCTTCCTGAACGACCGTCGCGGTGGATTCACCGATGCCACCGCGGCCGCCGGCACCGCTGCACGCACGGGGACGACCACCCTGGCCCTTGCCGACGTCGATGGCGACGGCACTCTCGATCTCTACGTGACCAACTACCGGCCCGACGACATCCGGGATCGTGGGAGGGTGAACCTGCGAATGGTCAATGGCCGGCCGGTGCTGCGCGGTGCCGAGGCCAACCGCTTCCTGATGCTCGAGGGCCGCCTGGAGGAGTCCGGGCAGGCCGACCAACTGTACCTCAACGACGGGGCCGGGCGCTTCCGCCCGGTGCCCTGGACGCAGGGTGCGTTCCTCGACGAGCACGGCATTCCCCTGGCCGAAGCGCCCCTGGATTGGGGCCTGACGGCCACCTTCCGCGACATGAATGGCGACGGCGCCCCGGACCTTTACGTCTGCAACGATTACTGGACGCCCGACCGCTGCTGGATCAACGACGGTCGCGGCCGCTTCCGTGCACTCCCAGGCCCGGCCCTGCGCAAGACGCCGGCGAGTTCCATGGCCGTCGATTTCTCGGACATCGACCGCGATGGCCACCTCGATTTCTTCGCCGTGGATATGCTCAGTCGCTATCCGCAGATGCGGAAGCGCCAGGGGTTCGCCCAGATGCTGCGACGCGCTCCGATCGGGCTCGACGAGGAACGCCGGCAGGTGATGCGAAACACGCTGCTGTTGAACCGCGGCGATGGCACCTACGCCGAGATCGCCGCCTTCGCGAATCTCGCCGCCTCGGACTGGTCCTGGTCACCGGTGTTCCTGGATGTGGATCTGGACGGCTACGACGACCTGCTCATCGGCGCGGGGCACTTCCGCGATGTCCAGGACCTCGATGCCGAGGCGAAGGTACAGGCCGGGCAGCACGCCTGGACGGGCTTCGCGACGGACGCGGAGCGACAGAAGGCGTTCACCCGGGAGTTGATGGAGCACTACCATCTCTATCCGAAACTGGACCTGCCGATCGGCGCCTTCCGCAACCGCCGCGACCGGACGTTCGAGGAGGTGACCACGGCCTGGGGATTGGACGCTCCCGGGGTTCATCAGGGGTTGGCGCTGGCCGACCTGGACGGCGACGGGGCGCTGGATGTGGTGGTGAACAACCTCAACGGCCCCGCGGCGGTCCTGCGGCACGAGAGTCCGGCGGGCCGCGTCGGCGTGCGCCTGGCCGGACGGCGGCCGAACACCCAGGGTATTGGCGCCCGGGTTTCCCTGATCGGCGGGGCCGTCGCCCGCCAGACCACGGAGGTCCTTTGCGGTGGACGCTACCAGTCCGGCTCGGATCCGACCCTGGTCTTCGCGACGGGAAGCAGCACGGCGGGGTTGCAGCTCGAGGTGCTCTGGCGCGACGGGACCCGGTCGCTGCTGGAAGAAGTGCGGCCGGGCCGCCTTTACGAAGTGACGCAGCCGCCCGCCCGGGCCGCGACGATCGCCGGCGTGGCCGTCCCGCCCGCGGTGGTACCGCTCTTCGAAGATCTCTCAGCCAGACTCGGGCATCGCCACGCGGAGGCCGAGTTCAGCGACGAGGAACGCCAACCCCTCCTTCCTTTCCGGATGAGCCAGGCCGGGCCTGCCGTGGCCTGGGTGGATCTCGACGGCGACGATCGGGACGATCTGGTCGTCGGCGCGGGGCGAGGTGGCACTCTGGCGGCATTCCGCAACGAGGGCTCCGGCAGGTTCCGCCCCCTCGGTTCAGCCGCGAGTTCCGCCCTCCCGGATGACAGCGCTGGGATCGTCGGTTGGAAGCTCGCCGCCGGGGAGGTCCGCGTGCTCTGCGCGCTGACCGCGTACGAGGACAGCGTCGCCGCACCTCTCCTCGAGTTGCCCGTGAGCGGCGAGGGACTCGGGAAACCGGCTGCGGTCGCCGGCGGTCTCACCACCGGTGGCGCGCTGGCCCTCGGTGACCCGCTGGGCGACGGGCGCTTGGTGCTGTTCGTCGCTGGCGGGGTCCGGCCCGGCCACTACCCCCTTGGCGCCCCTTCGAAGTTGCTGCGGTGGGATGGCCAGCGGTGGGCGGTGGATGCCCCGAATGGCGTTCTCCTGGAGAACTTGGGCATCGTCCATGGCGCGGTGTGGAGCGACCTCAACGGCGACGGGTTCAGCGAGCTGGTCCTGGCCTGCGAATGGGGGCCGCTGAGGGTCTTCCGCTTCCGCGGCGGTCGGTTGGCCGAGACCACCGGCGACCTCGGGCTGGCCGCGTGGACCGGGTGGTGGCGTGGCGTGACCGCGGTCGACCTCGACAACGACGGGCGGTTGGATCTCGTGGCTTCCAACTGGGGATACAACAGTCCCTACCGGGCAACGCGCGAGCAGCCCCTGACCTTCTACCATGGCCAACTCGCGCAACCGGGTGTCCTCGACCTGATCGAAACCGAATACGTCGGCGCGAGCCTTACTCCGCGCCGCCAACTGAAGGTGCTGGCCGGTTCTCTGCCGTTCCTGCTCGAGCGGTTCCCCAACCACCAGGCGTACAGCGAGGCGACCCTGGCCGAGGTGTTGGGTCAGCGTTCGGTGCTCGCACGCAAGGTGACGGTGACGACGCTGGGTACCACGGCCTTCCTCAATACCGGCGGCGGTTTCAAGGCCGTCGAATTGCCCGGGGAGGCGCAGTTTGCCCCGGCTTTCGGTGTGGCCGTCGCCGATTTCGACGGCGATGGAAACGAGGATGTGTTCCTGGCCCAGAATTTTTCGGCCGTCGATCCCGAGACCTCCAGCCTCAACGCCGGTCTGGGCCTGTGGCTGAGGGGTGACGGCGCGGGACGCCTGATTCCCGTCTCCGCGGAACGATCCGGAGTGCGAATGCCCGGGGATCAGCGCGGCGCGGCCGTGGCCGACTTCGACGGGGACGGGCGTGTGGACCTGGTCGTCGGCCAGAACGGCGCGGACACCCGGCTGTTTCGCAATCGCACCGGGGTTCCCGGACTGCGGGTTCGGCTCAAGGGATCGCCGGGGAACCCCGCGGGCCTGGGGGCGGTTCTGCGCCTCGAATTCGGGGAACGCCCTGGCCCCGCGCGGGAGATCCACGGCGGTTCGGGGTACTGGTCCAACGACAGCGCCGTCCAGGTGCTTGCCTTGCCGGCGAAGCCAACGGGCCTCTCGGTGCGCTGGCCCGGAGGGCGCATCACTCGTTCGGTGGTGCCGGAGGGCGCGCGCGACATCGCGGTCGACGGCACCGGAGCGTTGGAGGTTCGGCGGTAGTACGGGATTCAGGCATCAGGGCGCTGAGCGGGCTCCGGGTCCAGTTACCTCGGCGGCGTCACGGCCCGGCCCCGAACCCGGCCTGGACGATCGGGATGCGAAGACTGGGAAACCGTGGGTGGTTCGTGGGGATGCCCAGCTCGGTCTTCCGACCGGCCGGCAGATGGAAGGACGCCGGGAAGTCGAGCGCGACCACGAAGAGTCGGCCGGGTTCACGTTCCTCGACTGTCACTTTGACCCCCGGCGCATCCACGGTGGCCTTCCCGAGCACCAAGCGGTGGTCCGTCGTGCTGCGGATGAAAACCGGTTGGACCAGGCGGTTCGTCAGCCGACCGGCGGGCAGGCGCACCGAGCGCGGCGCTGCGACCAGGGCGGAAAGCGCGGGGACGAACGCCGTGACCTCGATCCGGGGGACCTCCGGCGACGAGGTCAGGAGCGTGAAGCGCCCGTAGTGGTTGGCGTTGGGGAGCGACCGGGTCGCGCGCAGTTCGAGCGCGTGTTCCCAACCCGGCCGCGTGGTCGAGAGGCGGGCGGCGAACGTGCTGTTCGCCGACATCGGCTCCGACAGGGTGATCGGCGTGTCGCCATGATTCACCACGCGAACGCTGGCCGTCCCGTTCGTCCAGGAATCGGGAGTGATGTCGAGAACGACGAAGCTCGGGATCGCCTCGATGAGCCGGAAGACCGTGCCGGTGAACTCCACGGTGACCTGCGCGTGCCCGGGGTCGTTCGAGGTGAACGTGAGTGATTCCCTGAAGGGGCCGCTCAGGTCGCTGGTGATGAAGCCAACCGCCAGCGGCGCCCGGGCGCCCGGGGCGAGGTCGAGAGCGGACACAGCGGGACGGACACAACTGCAGGAGGCCTGGATGGCGCGGATCTCCAGGGGCGCCGTGCCGGTGTTGGTGATGATGAGTTGGTGCATGAGCTCCGTTCGCGGCTGCACCCGGCCGAAATCGTGAACGGTCGCCGGCAGTGCCAGCCGGGGGTTCTCGGCGCCCCCTGCCGATGGGATCGTCGCGAGAACCAGAGCCAGGAGAGCGGCGCCACGTCCGGTCATGGGCCAGACCCTCCCGCGCCGGGCTGGAGGCTTCAACCTGGATCACTCCCGCCGAGGGTCGACGATCTATCCACGGTTCAGAACCG
This sequence comes from Verrucomicrobiota bacterium, assembly GCA_038328885.1. GTDB lineage: Bacteria > Verrucomicrobiota > Verrucomicrobiia > Limisphaerales > CAIMTB01 > CAIMTB01. The sequence goes on from JBBQML010000282.1 coordinate 4,772, forward strand.
GGCAATCAGGGCCAAGCGAGCCTGGATGGGGTCGACGGGGTGGAAATGGACCTGCTCGACGGCAGCATCGCCGGCCCGGACCCGGGATTCGTAGGCGAAGCTCGACACCACCGCCATCTATGCCCACAAGGCCTTGGCCGAATGGGTCTCCCCGGTTCCAGAGGCCCCGACCAGCGAGAGCCAGTGCGGTAGGGCATCGGCCAAGACGGCGCCGTGGTAGCGCACGACGGCGTCCCGGAGCATGAGCAGCTTCGGATCGCCAAACAGGCGCAACCTCCGTCCCGGGGTTGCCGGGACGGCCTTGGGCGGGAATCCTGGTTGACCCATCGAAGCCGGTGGGCGTCTTCTCCCCTGACCCATGCGAATCTGGTCCTTGGTCCTCTTCGGTGTGGCGCTTCTGACCACCCTCTCCACTCGCTCCACGGCCGCGACCCGGGCCTGGCGACAGGATCGATTTCTGGTCACGTTCTGGTGCCCGCCGCCGGCCACCGATGAATCCCTCCGCACGGTGGCCAGGGACGGCTATAATCTGACCTGGACTCCCGAGGCCGGGCTGGACGTCGCCCGACGTCAGGGTCTGAGGTCGATGCTGCAGGATCCGCTGCTGGTGCCCTCGGCCCTCGATGACCCGGCGCAGCGGGCGAAGCTCGACGCCCTCATCGCGCGCGTGAAGGGCCATCCGGCGCTCGAGGCCTACTATCTAACCGATGAACCCAGCGCCGCGGCGTTCGCGGAACTCGGCCGGCTGGTCGCCTACCTGAGGGAGCGCGACCCGGCGCACCTGGCGTTCATCAACCTCTTTCCGACCTACGCAAACAACGCGCAACTCGGCACCGCCGGCGACACCGTGGCAGCCTATCGCGAGCACCTGCGCCAGTACGTGGCCGCCGTGCGGCCGGACCTGATCAGTTACGATCACTACCATTTCTTCAAGGAGCGCGATGGCGACCAGTACTTCCTCAACCTGGCCATGATCCGGGACGCCGCCCTCGCGGCCGACCGGCCCTTCCTGAACATCATCCAGGCGTGCACCATCGAGAAGGTGTGGCGGTTGGTGAACGCCGACGAACTGCGATTCCTGGTGTTCACGACGCTGGCTTACGGCGGTCGTGGCATCAGTTATTTCCTGCACACCGGGCCCGTCGCCTACGGCGGCCTCTATCAGGACGGCGTTCGCATGCCGCTGGCGGATGAGGTCCGCCGGCTCAACCAGGATCTGGTGGCGTTCGGTCCCGAGTTGATGAGGCTGCACTCCCGGGGAGTCTACCAGACCGCTCCGCTTCCGCGCGGGGCCGAGGCGGTGCCGGCCACCAGCCCGATCCAGATCCGACCCGGTGCGGAGGTGGTGCTGGGCTTGTTCTCCCGCCAGCGGGACGGCAGCCCGGGGGCTTTTCTCGTCGCCAATCGTCGCTACGACCGCGAAACCAACTGCCGCCTGGACTTCGACTTCGAGTGGCGCCGGCTGGAGGAATTCGATCGGGCCACCGCACGCTGGCAGCGGGTCGAGGCCCCCGCGGGAGGGCGTCGCTCCCTGGAGGTGGCGCTCCGTCGCGGTGACGGCCGCCTGTTCCGCTGGGTCGCGCGGCGTTGATCAGGCGATCGACCC
>JBBQML010000283.1:0-6374 GCA_038328885.1 Verrucomicrobiota bacterium
CACGATCCGCCGGCTGCCGCCGTGAAAACCCTGCAGGGCCATGCCGATCCGCCGCCGCGTGCTGCGCCGCCGCTGCTCCTCTCCGGACAGCCGGCGGTCGACGGTCTCCGAAACCCAGTGTTGCGGGCGCACCACGACCGGACACAACGGCACAAAGTCCGCCGCCGCCGCGCCGCGATAGTACATCACCACACCGAAGAAGCCGGCCGCCCCGAAGGTCTCCGCGGTCGGCGCCACCTCCTCGAGGTGGCGCCGGATCGACTCCTCCCGCTCGTCAATGCAGAACATCGCCTGGAACGAGGGGCGTCCGGCGGGCTTCGCAATGCCCACCGGGCGCGAGGCCAGCGCATCCAGCGTCTGCACGCGGAAGCGATGCTCGTAGGCCAGGTGAAACACCCGCCGGCGGTCCAGTTCTGTGAACCCCTCCACTTCATCGAACAGCGCCGGCCAGTCTCCGGACTCCAGTTGGAAGAGCTGCTCCGGCGTCCAGCCCAGCACCTGTGCCAACTGGAAGATCAGGAAAGCTCGCTGTTTGTCGCAGGTCGGCCGGGTCGAGGGAAGCCGCCGGGCCAATTCCACGCGCAACCCGGAGAGTTCGCCCGCGAACCCCAGGGAGGCACGCGCCACCGCCCGGACCGCAAGACGTTCCAGCAGGAGACGGACGGCCACGAAGTCGACCAGGCTCCCCTCGGGAATGGCGTGGTGCACGCGGTCCGGGCGCTGCTCCACGTGGTGGATCATGCCGCCCCAACCGCGCAGCGCCAACAGGGTCGCGGAAAGAAACTCCCCGGTCTCGGCCGGTCGGACCCCCAGCAACCCGAGCGACTCCCGGATGCTGGCCAGCGCACCAACCTGCTCCCGATCCAATCGCTCCACCTCCCTGCGCAACCCGGTGAGCCACCAGGCCGACCCCCCCCCGCCCTGCCGATGCAACGCGCAAAAGGAATGGAACAGGCCCCGGTCGCGGTCCGGCAACGCGCAGTGCGCCACGCCCTGGTCCAAAAACGTGCCACAGAACCGGATGAGCACGTCGTTGACCAGGAGGTCGCTGTCCTCACCGCCCAGCGCGCGAAGCATGTCGCGGTGCCGGATCATGGGGGGGCCCTGCTCCGCGGTCCGCGCGCCGGCCAGGCGCACCCCCTCGCGGCAAACTTCCCAGAGGGCGGACAATGTGAACGACTCCCATTGCTCGTCGCTCCATTCCTCGATGTGGGTGTCCCGAAGTCGGGCAAAGAGCGGCTCCAGCCAGACGGGATGTTCCACCCCGGGCAGCGAGCCCCGCAGGCGCAGCATGACCCAGTGGCGCGTCTCGGTGATGAGGCGACGTCGCTGCACTTCGGAGACATCCCGCCGGGCCTGAAGGAGCGCGTCCGTCTCCGCCATGAACCAGTCCAGTTCATGCCCTTCACCACTGCGCAGCGGGTGCTGCAGCATGGCCAACCGCAGATCCACTCGGGTCCCCAGACCCGGCAGAATCTCCCCGGCCCTCTCCCCCAGATCACGCCGCAACACCGTGCTCAGCTCATCGAATCGGATGCGCCCGCGGGCGAGTTCCTCGCGATATCGATCCTCGGACAGGTAGGGCTCGCAGCCGAAAACCCGCGATCCCGCCCGCACCGCCTCGTCAAAGGACAGGTGCTCGAAGGCGTGCAGGGTGTTGTGATGGATGAACACCCCGATGGGCCCCTGAGCCGGCAGCAGGTGGGCCGCGTGGTGGAGCGCTTCTTCGAGTTGCCGGAGGTCCTCGGGCACGGCAGCCCCGGACGATGTGGCGTGAGCCGGTGGGCGGACAGCCATGGCGCGCAGGGAGGAGGGCGGGACCGCGTCAGCCCTTGTCGGTCCTGCGCAACGACTTGTCTCGGCGCGGATTTCCCTCGCTCGCAGGCTTGTACCACTCCTCGTGGGTCTCATCGATGTCCACGTGCCCGCCCGTCTTCTCATGGTTCTGCCGCCAGCCATGCAGCGCCTCAAACGCGGCGTGGTCGATGAAGTCCACGGCGAGATCGATGTCCACCGGCGCCCCAAGCGGGATGCGGGACAGCTCGGCGTTGACCTTGGGCACGCAGGCGAAGGTCATCGTCCCCTCGATCACGACGTGCCACTTCTCACCGCGCTGCTCGATCTTGATGTCGGTGAGGGAGAGGCGGCGGACGGCGAAGAAGACCGACAGGGCCACGCCGATGCCGACGCCGGCGAGGAGGTTGACGCAGGTGACCCCGAGCACAGTGGCATAGTAGATGGGAGCTTCGTTGTGGGTCCGAAGGTCGCGGATGTGGTGGAGGTTCACGAGGTTCACCCCGACGTGGATCAGCAGGCCCGCCAGGGCGGGGAGCGGGATGAGTTCAATCTGGGTCCCCAGCAGGAGCGCGCTGAGAAGGATCCAGATGCCGTGGAATACCGCCGAAAACCGGGTGACGCCCCCCGCCTGGATGTTGGCGGAGGATCGGACGATGACCCCGGTGATCGGCAGACCGCCGAGCAGGCCGGAGGCAAGGTTTCCCGCGCCCTGGGCGGCGAGTTCCTTGTCGAGGTTGGATCGCGGACCCGAGTGCAGCTTGTCCGTGGCCACGGCGCAGAGCAGCGATTCGATGCTGGCGATGATGGCGAGGGTGAACACCGCCACCAGGAACGCCCCCCACTCCCCGGGCGGCTTGAGCTGCGTGAATTCGAACTTCTCCGGCAGGTCCACCCGGGCCACGTCCATCTTGAAGATCACCGAGACCAGCGAGGCCGTCAGAACCGCCACCAGCGGCGCGGGAATGGCCTTCAGGGCCGGCACGCGAAGCTTCTTCCAGATCACCAGCAGGGCGATCGTCAGGGCGCCGAGGAAAGCCGCCGACCCATTCATGAGGCCCAGTTGCTTGGGAAAGGCCAACACATTGGCGATGGGCGAACTGGCCGGTGAGCCCCCAAGGGCCACGTGTACCTGGGCCAGGGCGATGGAGATGCCAATGCCGGCGAGCATCCCGTGCACCACCGCCGGCGCGATGACCAACGTGCCGCGAGCCACCTTCAGGAAGCCCAGGACCAACTGCACCACCCCCGCGCAGGCGGTGATGAGACACATGGTCTCCCAGCCGAACTGCTGCACCATGCCCGCCACGACCACCGTCAGCCCCGCCGCCGGCCCGGAGACCTGCAGGGGCGCACCCGCCAGCAGGCCGGTCACAATGCCACCGGCGACCGCCGCGATGAGCCCCGCAATAATCGGGGCCCCCGAGGCCAGCGCGATACCAAGGGAGAGTGGGACCGCCACCAGGAACACCACCACGCTGGCGGGGAGATCCTTGAGGAGAGTCGAAGCAAAGGAGGCCGGACGCGGTGACGTTGACATTCGATTGAAGCAGGTCTGTTTGGATCTCTCCGCCTCAGGCGGCCGACGTCGGCGAGCGGGCGGCGCCGGAAGAAAGCATCGAAAAGGAATTCGACCAGTTTTATTTCGGGGCGGGCGTGGTTTTTCGAGGGCAGCTCCGCCGGTTCCGACCGATGCGGCCAGTAGTCCCAACTCCGGGTCCAGCAGTCCCATTCCTGGAGGGCTCCCTTGCCTCGGAACCGCCTCGGCGTTCTCCGAGGCATCCCGCTGCCCCCCGAGCCTGCACGGCGGGCCCAACGCAACGCACCCCTCCAACAGACCTGTCAGTCACATTGAGAAAAGAGATCTCCTGCCTCCCTCCCCCGGATGCTTGCCCGGAAGCGCGTTCTCTGGCCTCGTTGCCTCCCATCGATCGGGCTGTGTGCCCCGCCCTCCCATGCCGCCATCCCCCCAAACCACCGCAACCTCCGAGCCCACCGTCCTCCCGGGCAACGAATGGCTCATCCTCCGCCCCTCCGGCATCCACGGCACCGGCGGCTTCGCGCACGTCCCCATCCCGGAAGGCACCACCATCGTCGAATACGTGGGTGAACGCATCGACAAGCTCGAATCCGCCCGTCGCTGCCAGGACGGCAACCCGTTCATCTTCATCATCAACGATGACTGGGACATCGACGGGAGCGTGGACTCGAACCCGGCCCGGTTTCTGAACCATAGTTGCACCCCGAACTGCGAGGCCCGACAGGACGAGGAAGGGCGCATCTGGATCGAGGCGCTGCTCGACATCCCCGCCGGGGAGGAACTCAGCTTCAACTACGGCTACGACATCGCCGAGTGGCGGGACTATCCCTGCGCCTGCGGCACACCCGGCTGCCTCGGCTTCATCGTGGCCGAGGAGTTCCGCGAACGGGTCCTCGAGGAACTCGCCCGCGAACGGCCCGCCGGCTGAACGCCCCAAACACTCCATGCGCCTGCTCGTCGTCGAGGATGATCCCAAGATCGCCTCCTTTGTGGTGAAGGGGCTCAAACAGAGCGGTTATGCCGTCGATCACTTCGCTGACGGCGATGAGGCCCACACCATGGCCTCCGCCACCGCCTACGACGCCGCGGTCGTCGATGTCATGCTGCCCGGCCTCGACGGACTCAGCCTGGTCCAACGCCTGCGCAAGCAGGGCGTTCGCACCCCGGTGATCTTCCTCAGCGCGAAAGCCGCGGTCGACGACCGCGTGCGCGGCTTGCAGGCGGGCGGCGACGACTACCTGTCAAAACCGTTTGCGTTCTCGGAGCTGCTGGCGCGCGTCCAGGCGCTGATCCGCCGGGCCACCCAGACCTCGGAGCCCACCCGACTGGAGGTCGGCGACCTCACCCTCGACCTGCTCACCCGCGAGGCCCGGCGTGCCGGACAGCTCATCGAACTCCAACCCCGCGAGTACAGCCTCCTCGAGCACCTCATGCGTCACGGAGGCCGCGTGGTCACCAAAACCATGATCCTCGAGCACGTGTACGACTACAGCTTCGATCCACAGACGAACGTCGTGGACGTTCTCGTCTCGCGCTTGCGCCAAAAAATCGACCGCGGGTTTGAGGACAAGATGATCCACACCATCCGAGGCGTCGGGTATGTCCTCAAAGCTCCTTGAACGACTCCGCCGGTCGCTGACCTTCCGGCTCAACCTCTGGTACTCCGCGATCTTCATCGCGAGCGCCGCCGGACTCTTCCTCCTGACGTACGCCCTGCTCTACGCCGCCGCCGGTCGCAAGGACCTCGAACTCATCGACGCCCAACTCAAGGAGTACCAGGCCATCCACGCCGAGCGCGGGCTGCGCGGTCTCGGGGAATACCTCGACGAGGCCACCCGCCGCGGCGCCAGGCGGCCGTTCGTCCGATTGAGCGCTCCGCGCGGGCCCTCGATCGTCGTCTCCGTGCCGGCCGACTGGGTGGAAGTCCGCTCACGCGAGGTAAGCCCCAACTGGTACCAGCGCCAGGTCTCCGTGCGCATCCCCCGCGATGCCGAGCGCGACGTCCTCTTCCGCGCCGCCCAACTCGCGGACGGCTCCTGGATGGAAGTCGGCCGTGTCACCGACAGCCGCGACGCCCTGCTGCACCCGTTCCGCTTCGCGTTCTTCGCCGTGATGATCCCGGTCGTCGCCCTGGGGATCCTCGGGGGATCCTTCCTCGCCCATCGCGCCACCCGACCCCTCCGCGTCATGGTCGTCACCGCGGAGTCGATCCTGCGCACCGGCAACCTCGACGCCCGCGTCCCGGTGGGCCCTTCCGACGACGAACTCACCGGGCTCGCGCGGCTGTTCAACCGGTTGCTCGAGAAGAACCAGGCCCTCATCCGAGGCATGCGGGAGTCGCTCGACAACGTCGCCCACGACCTCCGCACCCCGCTCGCCCGGCTTCGCGGCACCGCCGAACTCGCCTTGCGCAACCCCACCGACGCCACCAACGCGAGCGAGGCCCTCGCCGACTGCATCGAGGAATCCGATCGCGTGCTCACCATGCTGAAAGTCCTCCTCGACGTCGCCGAAGCCGAGGCCGGGATGATGAAACTCGACCGCGCCCCGACCGAACTCCAACCGTTGCTGGCCGAAGCGGTCGAACTCTACCGCTATGTGGGTGAGGAAAAGGACGTGCGGCTGAAGCTCGAAGCCGACGAGCCCTGCGTGGCGAACGTCGACGCGGCGCGACTCCGGCATGTCATCGCCAACCTGGTCGACAACGCGATCAAGTACACGCCAGCGGGAGGCATGGTCACCCTACGCGTTCGGCTCCAAGGCCGGGAGGCGGTGCTGGAAGTCCAGGATACCGGCATGGGCATTGCGCCCGAGGAACAGCATCGCATTTGGCAACGGCTCTATCGCGCCGACAAGAGCCGGTCCCAGCGCGGCCTCGGACTGGGCCTCAACCTCGTCAAGGCCATCGTGGAGGCGCATGGAGGTCGGGTGGCGGTGCACAGCGTACCCGACCGCGGGTCCATCTTCGAGGTGCGCCTGCCACTTTGAGAGCCCTGCGCCGCGGGCCGCGCTTCGTGCGTGGCGGGTGGCGGGTGGCGGG
>JBBQML010000284.1:0-6365 GCA_038328885.1 Verrucomicrobiota bacterium
TCCCACTGTTCGCGGGAACGTCGACTATCAGGACTTCGAAAGGGATTTGCTGCGCATGGATCAGATCCTCGAGCTTGGCGGGGTTGAGGACCTGTTCGTCGACCTGAGCCTGAAGCGATGGCTGGCTGGGTCCGGCAAGCGTGTGCCGACGCCCAAGCAACAGAGCAAGTTCCAGCGGCAAAGCGCCCAGGCTCTGCGATGCTTGGTGCTTAAGCAGTTGCTGGGCGAGGATCTGCGCGGGATGAGCCGGCGCCTGGCGGAGTGCCCCCTGTTCCAATGGTTCTGCGGCGTGGACCGTCTGGATGAGGTGCGGGTGCCGAGCAAGAGCCAGTTGGGGCGTTACTTCACCTGGCTGCCGGGGGAGCAACTCGACAAGGTGATCGGACGACTGATCTGTGCGAGCGCCGAACCCGAGGCGACGACCGGTGTCAACCGGTTGTTCCTGGCCAATGATCTGGAGTTGGGCACGGTGTGGATCGACAGCACGTGTCTCGAGGCGAACGTCCATTTTCCGGTGGACTGGGTGTTGTTGCGCGATGCGACTCGGACGCTGATGAAGGCGACCGATTTGATCCGACGGCATGGATTGAAGCACCGGATGCAGGAGCCTCGGTTCTTCCTGGGGCAGATCAACCGGCAGTGCATCGCTATGGCCCAGGCAGGTAAGGCGGCGGATTCGAAGAAGGCGCGCAAGCGCGTGCTGCGTCGGATGAAGGAGATTGTGCAGGTCGTCCGAAAGCACGCCCAACGACACCGCGATCTGCTCGACCAGCAATGGTCGGAGACTGACTGGACACGCAAACAGGCCGAGTTGGTGCTGGGCCGAATCGACGGGGTCCTTGAGCAGCTTCCGGCGGCGGTGAAGCAGGCGCACGAGCGGATCATCGGCGAGCGGCAAGTGGCGAACGAAGACAAGATCCTGAGCCTGTACGAAGCGGACCTGCACGTGATTGTCAGGGGGAAGGCGGGCGCGGAGGTCGAGTTCGGCAACACGCTTCTGATCGTGGAACAGGCGCAGGGGTTGGTGGTCGACTGGCATCTCCACCAGGAAAGCGCGCCGGCAGACAGCCGACAGCTCCCGACGAGTCTGGAGCGCCTGGAGGGACGCCTGGGCGTCGGGGTGATCAAGGCCGTGGGCGGAGACCGGGGCTTCGACAGCGCGGCGAACCGGCAACTCCTCGAAGGGAAGCAGATGTTCAATGCGCTGTGCCCGCGTGGGGCGGAGGAACTCAAACGCCGGCGGCACGGGAAGCAATTTGGAGATATGCAGCGCCGGCGTTCGCAGACGGAGGCTCGCATTGCGATCCTGAAGAACGACTTTTTCGGAGGACCGATGCTGACGAAGGGCTACGAGCACCGCGCACTTACAGTGAGTTGGAGCGTGTTGGCGCACAACCTCTGGGTGTTGGCGCGACTTGAGAGTGTCGAGGACAGGGACGAAGCGCTCCGAGAGGCAGCCTGATTCAGTAGGACAAGTGAAGAAGCAATCCAAATGGGAGGACTGTCGAGACAGGATCCAAAAAACCACAACATGTAGGGTGTAGTAGCTGGAAATTGACTTAGAAGCCACAAGAACGATAACTTCTTCTTACGCTGCAGCGGCGGATATTGCCGGTGAATTCACTGAGTTACGAAACCCGGAGTTCTGGGACAGGCTCTATCTAGCCGTGATGGGGGACAATCGGAGTTGGTTCAATGGGGATCGCACGGTGCAGGGAGGGATCGACTACGGCACGGACATCACGCGTCCAGTGGAAGGCGTGAGTTGGTTCGGCGCCACGAACTACTGCGCGGTCTTCACGGGGCGAGAGCGGGCGGCGGGCGGATTCCCCCCAACGCTCTCTATCGGCTGCCGACGGAAGCGGAATGGGAGTATGCGTGCCGGGCGCAATGACCTTCGGCTCTCACGGACGCGGTAACGTGCCAGCAACACCCGTGCTGACGGAGTACGATCTGGTTATCCCGGGTGAGGGGAGCCTTAGGCTCGATCGTGGTGTGCATGTCCTTCAGCGTGAACGCCGAACCGAGTGCTAAGGCATTGGTTTGGAACGGAATGTTGATGGGCTGCATCGGTCGATTCCGACACTCTGGCATCGCGGGAGCGTGCGGACCGGGGGCCACGCTTCCGGCGGTTCAGGCGAGGATGTCCTTCACCAGGTGGCCATGGATGTCGGTCAGGCGGAACTGCCGCCCCTGGTAGAGGTGGGTCAACCGCTCGTGGTCGAGTCCCAGGCAGTGCAGAATCGTGGCCTGGAGGTCGTGCACGTGCACCGGGTTCTCGGCCACGTGGAAGCCCAACTCGTCGGTGGCGCCGTAATTCAGGCCCGCCCGGATGCCACCGCCCGCCAACCACATCGTGTAGGCCTGCGGGTGATGGTCCCGCCCCAGGCTTCGGCCCAGCGCGGCATTGCTCTCGACCATGGGGGTGCGCCCGAATTCGCCGCCCCACACCACCAACGTCGAGTCCAGCAGACCCCGCTGCTTGAGATCGCGCACGAGGGCGGCACTGGCGCGGTCGGTCGCCCCGCAGTTTCCCCGCAGGTTACCAGCCACGTCGGAATGGGCGTCCCAGCCTTCGTGGTAGATGTTGATGAAGCGCACCCCGCGTTCGACCATCCGCCGGGCCAATAGGCAGGCCCGTGCGAAGGAGGCCTTCCCGGGGTCGCACCCGTACATCTCGAGGGTTTCCTTCGATTCCTTTCCCAGATCCATCAGGTCGGGGGCGGAGGTCTGGAGCCGGTAGGCCATTTCGTAGCTCTGCAGGCGGGTGGCAATCTCGGGGTCACCTACTTCACCGAGTTGCCGACGGTTCAGGTCCGCCACCAGGTCCAGGGTGTCGCGTTGCAGTCGGGCGGCGACGCCCTTGGGGCTGGAGACGTTCAGGATGGGGTCGCCGGAGTTCCGGAACCGCACCCCGGCGTAGTAAGTCGGGAGAAACCCGCTGGACCAATTCGCGGCGCCGCCGCTGATGCCGGCGCCCGTGGACATCACGACGAACGCGGGCAGTTCCTGGGTCTCGCAACCCAGGCCGTAGGTGACCCAGGAACCCATGCTGGGCCGACCGGGCTGGCCGAAGCCGGTGTTGAAGAAGATCTGGGCGGGGGCGTGGTTGAACTGATCGGTCTTGCAGGAGCGGATGACGCAGAGGTCATCCACCACCCCCGCCAGATGCGGCAGCACTTCGGAGAGGTCCGTGCCCGCCTGCCCGTGCCGGGCGAACTTGAACTGGGGACCCAGCACCGCCGCGTCCGGCCGGATGAACGCGTAGCGCTGGCCCATGATCACTGAAGGCGGCAGCGGTTTGCCCTGCAGCTTTGCCAGCTCCGGCTTGGGGTCGAAAAGGTCCAGTTGGCTGGGGGCCCCGGCCATGAAGAGGTGGATCACTGCCCGGGCTTTCCCGCGGTAATGCGGCGGACGGGCGGCGAGGGGACGGGCGGCGGCGGGGGCCGCCCCGGCCGCGTTGCCGGCACCTCGCGCCAACAGGGAGGCGAGGGCTATCTTGCCGACACCCACACCGCACTCGCGCAGGAACCAGCGGCGGGTTTGGTGCCGGGCGAGGAACTGGCCCGCTTCCGTGATTGAGTTCATGAGTGGCGTCCACGATCCCCGGCCCGCCGGGCCGACGTCGCGATCCGCCACGCAGCGGACCGTCCGACACCGGCACACGGGCCAAGGATGCGTTGTGTATAAGCGCGGGGCTGCGAACCTGCAAACGCCAAGGCGCCAGCGACCGGCGAGAGGAATCCTCGATGGGGCACGCGGATACTCAGGTCAGACGGGTCTACAGGCTCCGGGAAACATTCACTCCTTCTCCACCGGTTCGGGTAGCGGGGGTTTGGGATGGCGGCTGCCGTCGTACGGGGCTGGCGGAACCGGTATCGCCCCGGAGGCTTGCTGACGCGTGGCCCAATCCCGCAGCTCCACGATGGCGATGCCCAGGACCCCGGCGGATCCACGGAACTTGCCGGACCCCCGCGGCTGATTGTCGCGGGTCCACCATTCGTAGAAGCCGCTATGGCGGATCACGCGGGTGACCATGGGCTTGAGTTCCGTATAGGCGTCCCCGACGAGGTCGTGGGCGATCAATTGCCGCACCATCCGACCGCCGAACCAGCACCAGTCGCCGCCGTTCTGGTAGGACCACGCGCCCATGGCCTTGTTCCGAAAGAGCCCGTCGGGATAAGGCGGATACACGGTCAACCCGATCGAGGAAGCCCCGGCGCGCTTCACGTTTTCGCGCATCGCGGCCAGGGAGGAACGGACCTCCTCCGGCGTCAGTAATCCCGCCTCGATCGCCACCGCCGTCCCACCATGGTACCAGAGGGCACTCTCCTCGAAGTCGGCAGGGAACGGGGAACCCGCCAGGTACAGGTGCGGGATGAACTTCTGCCGTGTGGCATCCCACAAGTGCCCGCGCACGCCCGCCACGATGCGCCTCTGCGCATCCAGACACCGGTGATAGGCTGGCGGCGGATTGCTTCGTCGATCGAGAGATCGCATCTCCCGGAAGGCGACCAGGAACATGGCGTTGTCGTAAATGTCACACGCCCGGTGCGAGGAGGCGTCGAGTTCCACCCCCCACTCATGCTCGGGCTGCACATCGCCCCAGTCGACCGTCGTGGCGCCCCAGATGAGTCCATGGTGCGCATCGAAGCGTTCCCGGACCAGGTATTCCAGCGCGGCCCACAACCGATCCCGCACGGACTTCCCGGCCACCTCCACCTCGAGGATCGACCGATCCCGCGTCCCCCGGACATACTTGGCCACCGCCTGCACCAGGGAGGCTTCCTGATCCGTTTCCACCGTGTTCTTGTGCGCCAGCAAACCGGGGGCGAGCGGCGACTTCCGATACTTGTACCCCACACTCGCCTTGGCCTCCGGAATGTACCCATCCACGATGTCCCCGCCCTCTCCCTGAAACTTCAGGAAGGTCAGCAACGCCTCGCGGATCGGCTGGGGATCGTTCCAGCTGACCGACAGCTCGATGAAGGTGTTCAGGTCCCGAATCCAAACCTCCCCATAGCCGTCGCCGGCATTGAGGCCGGTGTGGAGGAGGCGACGGGCACCCCGGAGGACTTCAAGGAGATCCGTGTCGGCGAGGATGCGCGCGGCGAGTTCCTGTCGGGAAGTCGGCGGCGGCTTCGCGGACTCGGGCTCGGTTTCGGCGCCGGACGCGGCAACAGCGGCGAACGTCGAAGTCCCGGCAAATCCGGCGATCGCCAGGACGGCACCAAGAACCACCACTGTGATCCTGTTGTTCATGAGAGCAGGCTGACGTTGTCGGCGTCCATCGGTTCCGCGCAAGGGCGATGGGGGGAAACTCAGAGCGGCGTCTTGGTCTTCCGCACCAACCGGACGTCCCCGATGACCATCGCGCGATCCACGGCCTTGCACATGTCGTAGATCGTGAGGGCGGCCACGCTGACGGCGGTCAGGGCCTCCATCTCGACCCCCGTCTGGCCGTTGATACGGGCCGTGGCGGAAAGGCAGATCCGGTCCCGGGAGGGCGGGATTTCCAGCACGACGTCGCAATGAGTGATGGGAAGCGGATGACAAAGCGGGATCAGCTCGCCGGTGCGTTTGGCCGCCTGGATACCGGCGATGCGGGCGGTGGCGAGAACATTGCCCTTGGCGATCGCGTTCGCCTCGATGAGTTCGAGCGTGGCCGAGGCAAGCCGGATTTCCCCGGACGCCACCGCCTCGCGTTGGACCATCGGCTTCGCCGAGACATCCACCATCCGCGCCGCCCCAGTGTCATCGAGGTGTGTCAATCTGCCCATGGACGGCAGGTTGTGCCGGAAACCCGGTCGGGTCGAAGCGAATCCCCCCGCCTGTGGGCTCGCCATCGCCCTGCGGGATGTGCATCCTGTCCCATGGAAAAGCGCCCGTTTGCCGAACTTGGTCTCTCGCCCGAAACCCTCAAAGCCGTGGCAAAGCTGGGTTTCGAGGAAGCCTCACCCATCCAGACGGCGGTGATCCCGGTGGCGTTGGCCGGCCGCGACGTGGTGGGCCAGTCCTCCACCGGCTCGGGCAAGACTGCCGCCTTCGCCATCCCGGCGTTGGAGCGGGTGGAGACCAAGGTCCGCGGCGTGCAGGTGCTCGTCCTATGTCCCACCCGTGAACTCGCCGTGCAGGTGGCGGAGGAAACCGGCAAACTGGCCCTCTTCAAGCGCGGCGTCCTCACCGTGCCCATCTACGGAGGCCAGAGCTACGAACGTCAGTTCCGCGCCCTCGCCGCCGGCGCCCAGGTGGTGATCGGCACCCCGGGCCGCGTCATGGACCTCATGAAGCGCGGCACGCTCCGGCTCGACGCCCTGAAGATCGTGGTGCTTGATGAGACCGACCGCATGCTCGACATGGGTTTC
>JBBQML010000285.1:0-6359 GCA_038328885.1 Verrucomicrobiota bacterium
CGAACCTACGACCCGCTGATTAAGAGTCAGCTGCTCTACCAACTGAGCTAGGCGCCCGCCGAGAACCGGCGCTAAGGCTGGTTCCGAGGAGGCGCTTCATAGCCTTCAGGGCAGCTTTGTCCAGCCCCTTTGCGCAGAACCCGGCCTCATTCCCGCATCGGTCCCAACTCGGCATCGCGATGCACATACGCCGATAGCAGAAGCCCGAAGCCCAGCATCACCGTCAACATCGCCGACCCACCATGGCTGATCAGCGGCAGCGGCACGCCCCCCACCGGGATCGCCCCGGTAACCATCGCCACGTTCACAAAGACATACAGGAAGACCAACCTTTTCCCAGCCGGTGAACGTGACGTTGGCGGACTTGAGGGCGGCGTCGGTCGCTTCGAAGAGCGCGCACAGTCCCTTGGTTTCGATCATGCCGATGGCTTGAGACATGTTGTTGAAGAATGGATTGAGGTTGAGGAGCGCCGGGGCGGATTTCTAGGCGGCCTGCTTCGCGGGCTTCACCGGTTCACCGAGGAACCCCTTCACCAACTCGTCGTGCGGCCGGGCGATCACGTGGGAGCTGACCAATTCACCCACCTTCGCCGCCGCCCGCCCCCCCACATCCACGGCCGCCTTCACGCTGGCGACATCGCCACGGACGATGACCGTGATCAGGCCGCCGCCGATGGGGATGATCTTGGCGACGGTCACATTCGCGGCCTTCACCATGGCGTCGGTTGCCTCGACGCTGCCGGTGAAGCCCTTGGTTTCAATCATGCCGATGGCTTCGCTCATAAGTCGCTCCGATGGGGGTTGACGTGGGTTCAAAGGGAAAATCGCGCGGCCACCGGGTCTCCCGAGGCCAGGCCGGCTCCGGCGGGGAGGCTCATGGCTTGAGGAGCTCGCACGGGGTGTCCGACTCCAGGTTGCAGGCGTTGCCCTCGTCCGTGTCGATATGCACCTCGAGCTTGAAGCTCGGGTCAACGCGCACGAGGAGTTTCTCGAAAACCACCCCGCAGCCGCCCCCCACGCGCAACCGCAGGTTGTCGCCGTTCTTCACCCCGTGATGGGCGGCGTCGACGGGGCTCATGTGGACATGCCGCAACGCGCGGATCACGCCGTCCTTCATCTCGAAGAAGCCCGCCGGCCCCATCAGCATGCAGCCGGGTGTCCCCTGGATGTTGCCGGACGAGCGCAGAGGTATCTCGAAGCCCAGGGAGATCGAGTCCGTGTAGGCCAACTCGACCTGATTGAGGCTGCGGCAGGGGCCGAGGACGCGGAGATTCGAGATCACCCGGCTGCGTGGCCCGATCAGGGTCACCGTCTCCTGGGCCGCGAACTGCCCATCCTGATAGAGCCACTTGTAGGGCGTGAGCGTCCGGCCCTGGCCGAAGAGAGCTTCCACCGCCGCGGGCGTCAGGTGGCAATGACGCGCGCTCACATTCACCACCAACGGGCTGGGTCCACTGGCGCTGCGGGGCAGCGACCTGCTCAGGCGCCGGTACACCTCCTGGCGGACGAGGTGCTCGACGACGGCGCGAGGAACGGTGGGCGGGGCGGCGACCATGCGATTCAGAAAAGACGGTCACTTCTGCTCAGGATTCCCACCAAGGTCAACCAGGTTCTTGCAAAACGTTCCAAATTCTTCCAAGAGTGACTACCAACCCGATGCAACCCGAGGCGCGCCAACAGCGGATCGAGGATTTTCTCCAGCAGACGGAGTTCGCCTCGCTGGAGGAGCTTTCGGAGTTGGTGGATGCCTCGCCATCGACGGTTCGCCGCGACCTGCAGGTTCTCGAGGCTCGCGGGATGGCGCGTCGCACGCACGGTGGGGCGCGGCTCGTGAACCCGCGGTCCGACGAGTTCACCTTCGCCACGCGCGACACCCACCAACTCGACGAGAAGGAGTTGATCGGCCGGGCCTGCGCGGAGCTGATCCGGCCGAACCAGAGCCTGATCCTGGATGCTGGCACGACGGTCTTCCACGTGGCGCGCCACCTGGAGTCGAAGTCGCCCCAAATCATCACCAACTCGCTGCCGGTCGCGAATCTGTTCGCCTCGAGTCTGCGGGTGGAAGTGCTGGTGAGCGGCGGGGTGATCTATCCCCGGTTGGGCGTGCTGGTCGGACCGCTGGCGGTCGAGGCGTTCAAGCACCTCCACGCAGACGTCGCCATCATGAGCAGTGGCGGGATCACGCTCGACGGCGTCACCAACTCGCACGGACTGCTGATCGACATCCAACGCGCGATGATCGCGGCGGCCCGCCAGGTGATCCTCTGCCTCGACCACACCAAGTTCGACCGCCGCTCCGTGTCGGCCCTCTGTCCGCTCGAAGATGTCGACACCATCGTCACCGACCCGGCGGCGCCGGCCCCGCTGCTCGCGGATCTCCGGGCGCGGGGGATTGAGGTCGTGGTGGGCGGTGGGGCAGTCTGAGGTCCAAGCCCCGCATGACCGCCTCCTCACCAGCCCTCAAGCGTCCCCATCTCCAGGGCGACGCGTTCCTCGCGGATGTCCGCGCCGTCCGCCAGCGTCCGGTGGTCGGGGATGGTTCCGATCCGCTGGAGGTCTGGTGGCTCGGCCAGAGCGGATTCCTGGTGGGTTGGGCGGGACGGTTTCTGCTCCTCGACCCCTACCTTTCCGATTCCCTGACCCGGAAATATGCGGCAACGGACAAGCCGCACGTCCGGCTCACGGAGCGGGTGGTGGATCCCGCCGGGCTGGATTTCGTGGAGGTCGTGACCACCAGCCACAACCACACCGACCATCTGGACCCCGAGACGCTGCGACCGCTGGTGGCGGCGAACCCCGGCCTGATCATGGTCTGTCCTGCAGCCAATCGGGCCATGGTGCGGGAGCGGTCGGGGTTGGCCGACGACCGGATCCTGGGGCTCGACCCGGCGGGTGCCGGGGGCGTTCCGGCGGGCGCTGCCGTGGCCGGCTTCCGCTTCCACGCGATCCCGGCGGCCCACGAAGCCCTGGACCGGGACGGGGAGGGGCGACACCTCTATGTGGGCTGGGTGCTCGAGGCGGGGCCCTTTCGGATCTACCACAGCGGGGACACCGTGCGGTTCGACGGCATGGCCGAAATCCTCCGGCCGCACCAGGTTGATCTGGCTCTCCTGCCCATCAACGGGCGAGCTCCCGAACGGCGGGTGGCGGGGAACCTTGGGGGGCGGGAGGCGGCGGAACTTGCCCATGACATCGGCGCCGGTCTGGCGGTGCCGTGTCACTACGACCTCTTCGCTTTCAACACCGCGTCCCCCGAGGAGTTCACCCGCGCCTGCGTTGAACTGCGGCAGGGTCACCGGGTGCTGGAGCAGGGGGAACGGCTGCAACTGCCGGCGGTTCGCGCCGGGGCGGGCGCCCCCACCAGGCCCAGCCCGTGAACCCGGGACCCCCCATCGCCGCACCCACCCGATCGCTCCGACAGCGCATGCTCTCCGTGCTCTTCTGGCTCGCCGTCCTGGTGGTCGGGTTGGGGGTTTTCTTCCGCTGGTTCGAGCGAGCGAACGTCTACCAGCCCACGCGGACGTGGGGGGCGACCGGCGATCAAACCGGCCTGCCCTGGGAAGCCGTGGAGTTCGCCGCGGAGGACGGGGTCCGGCTCAGCGCCTGGTTCTTTCCGGCGTCCGCCCTGGGGGCGTTTCGGGATCTGGCTGTGGTGATGAGTCACGGAAACGGGGGCAACATCAGTCACCGCCTGCCCCTCTACCAACTCCTCCACGAAGTGGGTGTGAACGTGCTGGCCTACGACTACCGCGGCTATGGCCGGAGTGAGGGGCGACCCGGCGAGGCCGGCACCTACCGGGACGCGGAGGCGGCGGTGGACTGGTTGAAGTCCCGCGGCTTCGGGGAAACGAACCTCGTGGCGTTTGGCGAGAGCTTGGGCGGTGGGATTGCGTCCGAGTTGGCGCTCCGCCGCCCCGGCCTGCGGGGCTTGATCCTGGCGAGCACCTTCACCTCGGTGCCCGACCTGGGAGCCGAGCTTTTCCCCTGGTTGCCGGTCCGCCTGGTCTCCACGATCGCGTACGACACCCGCTCCAAGCTCCCGAGGATTCGCGTCCCCACGCTGATCCTGCACAGCCGGGAGGACACCCTGGTCCGGTTTCGTCATGCCGAGGCGAACCTCGCCGCCGCGAACGCGCCGAAATGGCTCCGTGAGATCGGGGGCGACCACAACGACCAACCCCTGGCCAGCCCTGAATTGTATGCGGCGGCCATCCGCATGTTTCTCACGGCGACGGCACCGAACCCACCTCGCGCATGACGGACCAGGATCCACCCGAGCAACTGGGATTCGATTTCGCGGCGGCCCCTGGGACCTCGCCCTCGGGCTACGACCGCTGGCAGGCAGAGCGCCGCCAGGCGCTCGAGGGGCTCGCGCGCCAACTCGGCCTGCCACTGGGACACCAGGCCGAGGTCCGACTGCGGGACGGAGTCGTCCTGCGCGGGCTCCTGGCTCTCGCGGAGGACGAGTTGTTCATCGCCGGCCGGCGGGACTTCGATCTGTTGCTTCGGGTGGATCGCTGCACCTTCAAGCCCAACGAGATCGAGTCCTGCGTTCGGTTGTAGCCCATCGCCGCACCGGACCGCGCCGGGGAGGCACCCCCGTGAAGGTCAGGCAAACGTGTTCTTGCGGTACGCCCCCATCTCGGGGGCCTTGGAATTCACCTCGGGGCCGAAATAGCGCAAGCAGACCAGGGGCTCCGTCGCACTGGTGTTCTCGAACGTCACGCCGGCCTTCGCGCCGTCCTCGGTGCAGAAGTACTCGTCCTCGGTGAGTTCGTGGAAGCGGATGAGTTTCGGGCTGTTGAGCTGCAGTCCGTTGATGCGGCCCGTGCCCTGGACGCAGATCAGGCCGTAGGCGCCATTGTCCTTGACTGACACCTTCACCCCCGGGTTCACGGTGAGTTCCTTGGCCGTGAAGAGCTGCGCGCCGTCGATCTTCCCGTAGACGATCCAGCGATCCACGTACCCCTCGCTGCGGGTGTCGGCCACCGGCACGGGCTCGAGGTAATGGTTGTCCTTGAAGCTGGGGTCGCAGTTCCCGTCCCAGTCGAGTTGTTCGACGATGAAGTCGAGGTCGCGGTGTTTGGACTTCGGCATGTCCTTCACGAGGAGGCTCCACGGCACGTAGCGCCCCTCGACCAGGCTCTGGTACATCCCGAAGACGTCACTACCCCACTGGGGCTCATAGGTGCAGAGGCTCCCCGGCGCGTGCAGGATGCAGGGCGGGATCAGCCACCCGGTGCCCGGCTTGAGCCGGTACGCGCGGCTGAGGTCGAGAATCCCGTTGTCACCCCGGTTCCAGTCTTCGAGACACTTGCGGACCTGGGCCTTCGTGGTGCCCGGCTCCAGCCCCATGAAGGTATAGGGGAAATTGTTCCCCACATTGTTGTGCTGGGGCGGGAAGTAATACGACTCGGGCTTGCCCTCCAGTTCGACCAGTCTGGCCTGCTTGGCACTCTGGTGCATGTGGTGCGGGATCGGGCCCATGTTGTCGAAGAACTTCGAGTACACCGGCCATCGGCCGTACTTCTTCCAGATCTTCGGCCCGATGAGAGTCGCACCGCAGTCTTCGACGGCCTGGCGCAGCGTGAACCGCTCCCTTCCAACCACGCAGTAGCTCAGCCCTTCGTCCGGAACCCGACCCTCGTTCGCCGCCTCGGTGGTCGAGGCGAACCAGCGTTCGTCGATGCCGCCACGGTCCGCGCCGTACGCGTAGGTGTCGTCGGGATGCAGCTTCAGGCGGAGCCCCGGCTGCAGAAACGAGCGGGGAACCCAAGCCGGCGCCAACCGGAGGAGACCCCCGGTGCGGCTGAGTTCGGCTTCGACTTTGCTCTTGGTGTTCTTGGCGACGGTGTTGAGCTGTTTGACGGTGTTCATGTCGGGGAGCCGGGGAACGGAGTCAGGGATCGGTCGGCAGGCCTGGGAGAGACGAGGATGGTTCGGTTGGGTTCCGTCGGACTCGTCGAGACGATACGGATCGGTCCCGAGGCGGCCAATCAAAACCACGCGACCCGGGCCGACGGCCCGGAGGTGGATCACGCCGACTACCGCAGACGTTCGATCATCCACCAGGCCGCGAGCAGGGCAATGGTGGCTGACCCGCCCTGGAGCACGACGCGGCGGTAGAAGCGGGTGCCGCGCAGGGCGAACGCCACGGGGAGGAAAGCCGCGACGATCGCGAGTTGCCCCAATTCGACCCCCAGGTTGAACCCCACCAACGCCCACACCAACGAACCGCTCGGGAGCCCGAGGTCCGCCAACACGCTGGCGAAGCCGAACCCATGCACCAGACCGAAGCCGAAGGCGATACCCCAGGCCCGGTGGAGGACCACGGGCAGGAGGTTGTTCGCCGCCGCCAC
>JBBQML010000286.1:0-6352 GCA_038328885.1 Verrucomicrobiota bacterium
GCCGACGGCGCCGAGGGAGCGGGACTCACGGGCGTCGTCAGCGCCGGCCAGATCGCCGCCCTGGGCCGGGACGGCGGGGAAGCCCGGCATTTCCTGGGTTGCGCGATCGATGACGTTGCGGTGTGGCGACGCGCGCTCACGGCGGGGGAGATCCTGTACCTCGCCGGCGGCAGGGTCGTGCCAACACCGCCACCGCCGGCCGAGCCGCTCGTCATCGTCAGCCAACCCCGCAGCGCGAACGTCCTCGAGGATTCCTCCGTGTCGTTCAGCGTCACCACCGCCAACGGGGTACCCCCGATTTCGTACCAGTGGCGCCGCAACGGTTCCGACCTCCCGGGTGCCAACACCGCCCAACTGTCGGTCGTGGCCGGACCCGCGACAGCCGGATCGTACACCGTCGTCGCTGGTGACAGCCGCGGATCGGTGGAAAGCGTTCCCGCCACCCTGACGGTGACCCCGCTGGCCAGCCAACCCGCCGAGTCCCTCCGGCAGGGGTTGGTGGCGCTGTGGCCACTCGACGACGCCGTCCATCAGGCGGACACGACCAACGTGGTCGACGTCTTCAACGCCAACGCAGGCCAACTCGGTTCACCCGACCCGGCTGCGGCTTGGCTCTCCGGCGGCGACGCCCGGTTTGGCGGTGCCTTGCGCTTCGACGGCGAGAACACCTGGGTCGATTTTCCCCCCAGCGATTCGCTGAACTTCGCGTCGGACCAAGCCACACTGGCGGCCTGGGTGAAGCTCTCCGCCCTGCCCTCCGAACTGCTGGACGGGTTCGGCGGCATCTACGACTCGGTCCAGGACAACCTGGTGCTGTACGCCGACCGCGGGAACCGTGAACTCCGGTTCAAGGTCACCGACGCCCGCGGTCAGGCGGCTCGTCCGGGGATTCCCGAGGACCAGTTGCTGGTCGGCGAATGGATCCACGTGGTCGGGGTCTACGACGGACGCGCCACGGACACCGGGGGGGAAGCCCGCGTCTACCTCAACGGTGAACTGGCCGATTCCCACGTCGGGAACGACGGCAGCGCCGGTGCCGGACTGAACGGCCTCGTCCGGACCGGCCAGTCCGCGGCGATCGGTCGCAACGGAACGGAGAACCGGTACTTCCTCGACGCCGCCATCGACGATCTCGCGATCTGGCATCGGGCCCTGTCGGCGGCGGAGATCGCCTACCTTGCGGCCGGCCAAGCCGTCCCGTTGCCGCTCCCGGGCGTGCCCCTTCGCCTCCAGACCCCGGTGGTCCAGGGGAGTGACCTCATCCTAAGCTGGTCCGGTGGCCGTCCTCCCTACCGAGTGCAACAACGCACCACTCTCGCCGAGGACGCCTGGCAGAACGTGGGGCCCCTGATCGACATCTCCTCCGCGACGGTCCCGGTCGGCTCGTCGACGGGCTTCTACCGCGTTGTGGGCGGCGCCAGCGCCCGGCCGTAGAGGAAAGGTAACAGAAAGAAGAAAGACATGAACACACTCATGAAGAAACCGCCATCGCACTCCCGAGGATTCCTCCGTCACACCGTAGTTCCCAGCCTCGTTCTTCTCCTGGCCGGGTTTGCCCAGGCCGGGGACTTCGCCGGCAAGTGGAGCGTCACCTGGACGGACCACCCGGGTAACCCGGTCAACCTGCAAAGCACCGGCCCGAGGGCCTACATGCCGTATGTCCTCCACGATGTGAGTTGGCCCGCCGAATCCCGCTACCGCGTCTGGTACGACACCGCGAGCATCGCCGGCATCGGCTATTCGACCTCCGCCGACGGCCTGACCTGGTCGGCGGGCGTCGATGTCACCGGGCTGAATGACGCAGCGGCCAGCGCCACCGGCCTGGAGTTCGCCGGGCGCCCGGTCGTCCTCTACAACGCCGGGTGGGCCAAGCCATTCCGCCTCTACTACTACGGCCGCACCGACACCGCCCCGCACAAGGTGTGGGTCGCCGAGAGCACCGACGGCGTCGCGTTCTCGAACAACCAGATCGCTCTCGACCCGGAAGCCGAGGGGAGCCGCCTGGGCACATTCCCCGACGGCCATGCCGTCGCCCACCTGCCCGGTCGTAACCTCACCCCGGAGGACCCGGAGGGCGCCCGCCCGTTCCTGATGTATTTCCGCTCGAAGGACGGTCAGGGCATCGCCTACGCGGAATCCAAGGATGGCTATACGTTCACCGAGATCCCCGACAACCCGGACACCGAGGAAGTGGTGGAAGGCCTGGTCGAGATCGTCGGGCTCCCGGAGGGCGTGACCGTGCTGCCTGCCCATCCCACCCAGGTCCTCCAACTCGCCCAGAACGATCTGCGCATGTTCGCGTTCGAGCAGAACACGGCCAACAAGTATCTCGTCTCGGCGAATGCGATGCGCTGGACGATGGTCGAGGATCCGATGGCCGCCATCGGGGCGGTGGGCGAGGACGGCGCCTGGAACGACCAGCGCAACTACTACGCCAGCGCCGCCCACGTTGGGAGAGGACGCCTGTTCCTCCTCCGGGGTGGACGCGACAACGCGTCGGGGGTCTATGCCAGTGGCGCGGCCACCGGCCAAAGCGCCTTCCACGCCGCCAACCCCCAGGGCCAGTGGCAGGTCTTCTCCCCCTTCAACAACTGGGAAACCGAGGGGTGGACGACCTTCACCTCCACCGGAAACGAACCCGACGGCACCGTCACCGCCATCCTCCAGAACACCGATGGCACCACCTCCGTCCGGGACCGCAAGGACAGCGGCAACTTCTACCTCCGGCACGACGCCAGTCTCGTGGTGCCCTTCACCTACGAATTCCGCGCCCGTATCGATGATCTCGAAGGCACGGGCGCCGACGCGGAGTTCCCGAAGTTCATGGTCGGCGCCTTCCAAACCGATCCCGACCAACCCGGCGGCGAGGCTTGGCAGCCCGCCTTCGCCCGGCAGCGGTTCGGACGCTGGACCCTCAACGACGCGTCCGTCGAAACCGCGATCCACGACTTCGACTACAGCGGATTTCAGACATTCACCGTGGTCTGCCGCTTCGACGAAAGCGCCCGGGCCCGCCTGGCCCTCAATCCGAACGATGGCGCGGCCAACGTGGCCCTCTGCGTTTTCGAGGTCTATCTCAACCGCGACTTCTCGGCACCCAAGGCTGTCTACTTCAACACCGGCTTCGCCGGCTGGGACACCGTCGACTACGACGGCGCCATCGACATCGGTTTCCCGGGGCCTACCTTCGGCCAGGTGACCGTCGACTGGGTCCGATGGGGTAACGGAGTGATTCTCGATCCCATCGCGCCCGACGCGCCGGTGACCGGTCCGACCCTTACCCTGACCCGGGAAGGGGCGGCTCTGAAGCTCCAGTGGGCTCCCGCTGGCGGCACGCTCCAGTCCGGCACCGCTCCCACCGGCCCCTGGGTGGACGACGCCTCGGTGACCAACGGGGGCACCCTGACCCCCGGCACTGGGAACCAGTTCTTCCGCGTCCGGCTCTAGCAGCCCGTTGAAAAAGTCTGGCAGCCGCCCGGAGCAACGCAGAGGAACCCCGAAAAGCCAATGCCAATGATTGCGCCGTGTCACCACAGCGGCTACGGGACAAGCGCAATGATTGCGCCGTGTCACCACAGCGGCTACGAGACAAGCCAAGGAACTGCGGCCCGCTCACCGCAGTTCCTTGACCTTTAGATTCCGGAATTCGATCCGGTAACCCTCGCCCTCCAGTCCCACCAGGCCACGCGGGGCCCCGCACTCGCTGAACTGGCACGTGACCGCTCCATTGATCCACAGCGTCAGAACCTTGCCCCGCGCGGTGATCTCGAGCGTGTTCCATTCGCCCGCGGCCTTTACCCGGCCCTCTGTCACGTCCTTCCTGGTATTGAAGAACTTCTTCTTCCCGTCGGCCAGGAGCGATTCCCCAAACAGGAAGCCGTCCTTGCCATCGCCAAACTGGGCCTGATGCCAGATGGCGCCTTCCTTCGAGTTCCGGATGTAGGCACCGCTGTTGTAGCCCGTCTTGCCCTCGATCTTGGTGTAGCGGAACTCGAGGTGGAAAACCGCGTCGCCAAACTCACGATCGCACAGGAGCATGTCGTGCCCTCCATCGCCGTCGCAAACGAGCACCTTGCCGGATTGGTCCACCTGCCACTGCTGGCGGCCGAGCGGCGCGCCCGGAGGAACCGGAACCCGCGACCACCCCTTCAGGTCTGCAGGGGGCATGATATCCACCCAGCCCACCGGGTCTGCCTCGAAGGTGCTGGGGGTGACATCAGCCGCGGTGAGACGTCCCGCCAACGCCCAGGCGACCATGAGCCAGACAAGAAGGTTCCATGCGCGGGTCCGGACGATTGAAGCTTGAGCGTGGTTCACGGGGAATCCTAGTGCCAACGCGCCCGGAACCTCAAGCCACACGCGAGAGCCGGCGGCCCTCCGCGATTCGGATTCGGCAGGCCGTGTCATGGAGGGTTCTGTTGTATCGGAACCGCCTCGGCATGCTCCGATACAGGCGGCTGCCCCTGGGGTCGGCACAGCAGGCCTGACTCAGCCGGCCCCTCCAGCGGATGTGCCGGGCCCTGAGCCCGAGCCGGAGTCTGAGTCGGGCGGGGGCGCAAGGCTGAGTCTCGCCTCCGCGATCCAAGTGCCGCGGCAGGCGGGGCACTTGGAGGGCCGGCCGAGGGTCGTCTCGTCGAACGTGAACCCGCACTTCCGGCACCGGGCTGCCTCCACGATGACCCGGCCTCCTGAACGCCGCACGGTCCGGAAGAGGTGGACAAGCTCCTCCTCCACCTCCCGTGGCTTCAACTGTGCGGCCCGGGCCAGTTCAGCCACCGTCCGCGGCTGACGTTGGAGCAGCGGGATGAGGCCACGTCGGAACATCGTCGCTAGGGGTTTGGGTCCAGAGGCAGCCGCACCTCCACGGTGGTGCCCTGCCCCGGTTCGGAGGTGAACCTCAACGAGCCCCGGTGAGTCTCGGTGATCCGGCTCACCACCGCCAGCCCGAGGCCGGTACCATGGGGTTTGGTGGACCCGAGGAGGCGGCCACGCTGCGCATTGAAGTCGCCTGGCAGGCCTGCTCCGGTGTCGGAGACGGTGATCCTCACCTCGGGCGTGGCTCCCGACCCGGTGACCGCCTCCACTTGGAGCGTCAGGACACCGCCCTGCGGCATGGCCTCCACGGCATTGATCACCAGGTTGAGAAACGCCTGCTCCAACTGGCCGCGATCCGCCCGCACCTTGAGGACCGGCCCCGCGGCGGCATGCCGCAACACCCACTCCACACCATGCGCCCGGAGCTTGTGGCGCGTCAGCAACTGGAGGTCGGCGAGCAGCGCACCCACCTCGACGGTCTCGAAGCGCGGCTCGGCGTGACGAGCGAAGTCGAGGACTTGCTCCACGATCCGGTTCAACAGGTCCATCTTCTGCCCCATCAACCGGGCATCCTCCTGGCGCGGGTCGCCCGCCGGGAACTGCAGATCGAGCGAGTGGTACAGCATCTTCATCACGGTGAGCGGATTCCGGATCTCGTGGGCCACCTCCGCCGCCAGCAGGCCCAGCGCGCACAGTTTGTCGCTCTGACGCACCTGATCCTCCGCGGCGGCAATTCGCTCCGCCAACCGGGCCCGCTCCAACGCCACGGCGGTCAACTCCGCCAGGGCCGAGAGCGTCTCGATCTCCTCGTTGGAAAAGGTGTGCGGCTCCCCGGAGTAGACATTCAACGCACCCAGCGCCTGGCCCCCGACGATCAACGGGACGCTGAGGAGCGAAACGAGGCCCTCGCGTCGAGCCACCTCCGTGCTCTGGTAAAGCCGCGAGGCGCGCACATCCTCCACTTGCAGTGGCTTGCGCCGGCGGAGCACCACCCCGACCAGGCTGTCGTTCACATTCAAGGCACCCCGCCCCAGGTAGCCGGGGCCGGCGCCATGGCTTGCCAGCACCTCGAGGCACTCCGGATCGGCACCGATCATCAGCACCGACCCCAGTTTCGCTCCCATGAGCTGCACCGCGTCCTGGACGATCAGCACCATGATTTCATCCAGACCAAATGCCGTGTTCATCCGGCGGGCGATGCGCGAGATGGCGTTGGCCAGGGTGGTCTTCCGTCGTGACTGCTCGAACAGCCAGGTGTTGCGAATGACAATCACCGCGTGCCGGCTGAGTTCCGTGAGGAACGCCTCGTCCTCGGCGGAGAACGCGTTCGCCTGCTCCGAATCCACGTTCAACGCCCCGCGGACCTCACCATCCATGAGCAGCGGCACCGCCAGCTCGGAGCGCACCTCCGGACGGACCATGATGTAGCGGGCGTCGGTCCGAACGTCGCTCACGCGTGCCGGCATGCCATGAAGCGCCACCCAACCGGTGACTCCCTTCCCCAGAGGCAGTCGCAGCGCTGCGGCCGAGCGGGGGA
>JBBQML010000287.1:0-6349 GCA_038328885.1 Verrucomicrobiota bacterium
AACCGCGCCGCGAATTGCATGCCGCGGAGCACGCGGAGCGGGTCATCGACGAAGGCCGGCCCGGTGTGCCGCAGGACGCGCGCCTGGAGATCCTCGACACCCCCGAAGAAGTCGAGCAGTTCGCCGGCCCGGGGGTCGTACATCAGGGCATTGATCGTGAAGTCGCGCCGCTGGGCGGCTTCCCGCAGGGTGATGTCCGGATTGACCTCCACCGAGAAGCCCCGGTGCCCCGGGCCGGTCTTGGAGTCGCGCCGCGGCAGCGAGAAATCATGGACCGCGCCGGCCAGCGAGAGCTTGGCCACGCCGAACGAGCGCCCGACGACGTCGACGCGCCCGCAGCGGCGCAAGGCACCATGCAATTCCTCGTAATCCACTCCGAAGACCTCGAGGTCGAAGTCTTTTCCGGGGCGCTCGAGGAGCGCGTCGCGCACACACCCTCCCACCAGGTACGCCCGGCCCAACTCCGGCACCGTGCGCAGGAGTTCGGACAGCGCGCTCGGAAGTTGGAGTTTCACCGGGGGCGGGTAAGGGGAGGCATCAGGGGTTTTCGTCTTCCGCCGAGTCGATCGCGTCGGGCCCCTCGTCCCGGTCCCCGTCCTCATCTGCCCCGGACTCGAACCCGAATTGGGCCAGGAATTCGTCGAATGGTGCCGTGATTTCCAGGGCCCGATTCTGGTACGGGCATTGCAGCGCGAGCCGCACGAGGCGCAAGGCGAGTTGCGTCTGGCGGCCCCCGCCCGTCGAACTCGCGTCGCGGCGTCGGTGCGGCGCGGTTCGTTCCACCAGGCGACCGCGTCTGCCCGCAGAGGGCAGGGCTCGGCCGAAGCCGTACAGGGTGTCGCCGAGCACCGGGAGTCCGACCGCCGCCAGATGGGCGCGGATCTGGTGGTTGCGAAACGTGCGCGGACGAACGAGCAGCAGGGCCATCCCATCGCCGTGGGCGAGCACGGTGAAATCTGTGTGCGCATGCTGGCCTCGGGTGGTGTGCGTCAGTACCCGCCCGGGCCGTGCCGGGTCCGGGAAGATTTTCAGGCAGCACGTCCACTTGCGCCGGTTGGGTTTCCCCCCCACGACGGCGAGGTATTCGACGGCGGACGGGCGGCGCTCCAGGGCCTGGGCGTAAGCCGTCTGCGCGCCGCCACTTCGGGCGAGGAGCAGGATGCCGGTGCCCGCGGTCTCGACGGGGATCACGGTGCGGAGTTGCTCCCACCCGCGGGCGACCGCCCAGGGGGCACCCGCACGGATCGCGTCGTTCAACGCCTGCTCCAGGTCCGGCGCCGGGTCGGCGAACGCCGGCGCCATCGCTATCGCCGCGGCCGCGGTCCCGTCGATTTCACCCGCCGGGGTGGCGTAGGCACGCCAGCCCGCAGGCTTGTCCACGGCGAGGCAACCCGCGTCGGCGTGGAGCACGGCAAGCCCCGGGCCGTCCGGCAGGTCGATCGTGGTCCACTCGGGTTCTGCGGCCTCGCCGGGAAGCAGCGGGGGCATCCCAGGAGGGGCCGGCGGATTGGCCGGCGGATTGGCCGGCGGAACCGCCGGCGGAACCGCCGGCTGCTCACATTACTCGTTTTCCATTGGAACCGGCCCTTCCTAATCTCACGCCGTGACTGTCGAGACCTTCAAGGCAGAGATTACCGAGGCGCTGCAGACTTACGACAAGTTCGTCGTCTGCCTCGACAAGACCCCGGAGGATCTCGAGAAGTCCCTGCGCTCGCTGGTCGACAAGGCCATCAAGGCCTACGAGAACCGAACCCCGGGCCTCCGTCACGGCATCGCCCTGGACCGCCAGGTCACCGTGATCCTCAGCCAGACGGATTCCGATCGTCCCTTGTGTGGAATCTACTTCAACCTCTCGAGCCCCTACCATCGCCAGAAGGGCGCCAAGCCCTCGCGCCAAGCCGAGGGGGCTTGAATCCATCCGACACGCCGGGCGTGAAGTCGCACGTCCCGGCGGCGGAGCTCAGTGGATGCGCACCTCGTCGTCGATCTGCAGGAATCCGTCGGCGATGTCGCCGGCGACGAAGCCGTTGCGCTCCGGGCCCGACAATCGAACCATGCCCACCTTTTCCTGGCTCCGGTACACGGGCAGCATCGAGCCGAGCGCCGGCATTCCGCCCAGCGTGTAGTCGATCACCACGAACCGCAGCCCGAGGTTGATGGAGTGAATCCGCCCGCTCGCCGGGAGAATCATGGGCACGGCCACGGGGGCGTTCGTCGCGGGCGCGGCGTCCGAGGCTGAAGTCAGTCGTCCTCCCTTGGTGTTCGGGGCCGCGGTCGGGCGCGGTTGCTTCGAGTCCGGCGGCGCACTGGACTGGCAGCCAACGGCCAGGCAGAGGCCCGCGAGGAGGGCGTGGACGAAGCGCATGAGTCGAGTTAACGGGCCACCGGGGCGGGGTGTCAACGGGCTCGTTCCGGCCGCCAGATTTAATCGCTTGATGCAGAGATAGTTAGCATCCCATTTGCGAAGGAGGTCGGCACGGCATGGCGAGCCATGCGTCCTCGACGCGGCCAAGGCGGCAGGGGCCGATGCGGTGGTCCTGAAGCGCGAGATCGCGACCCAACTCCTGTCCACACTCGAGCGGATGCTCGGCGGGGCGGCACGTCCCTCCTAGCCTCCGGCCCGATTGCGCCAAGCCGTCGGCCATCCCTGAAACCCGGCACCCCGATTTCATGAACCCACTCAAAGAGCACGCCACTTTGGAACCACCCTCCCGTCACCCGCGAGGACCCGCGCGCCACCTGGGTCGGGTCGGACCGGCCTTGGTCGCCCTGACCGGGGCGGCCGCCCTGATGCTTGCAGCGTCCTGCAAGAAGGAACAGGCCGCCGTACAGGCCGCTCCTCCCACCGTCCAGGTCCTGACCGTGACCGGGACGAACCTGCCTCTCGCGCATGAGATCATCGGCCAGTTGGATTCCCCCGAGAACGTCGAGATCCGCGCCCGGGTCGAGGCCTTCGTCGAAGCGGTCCTGTTCACCGAAGGCTCGGATGTGAAGGAGGGAGACCCCCTCTTCCGGCTCGACGAGCGGCCGTTCGAGGAGCAGTTGGCCGCCGCCCGCGGCCAACTCGCCCAGGCGCAGGCCGGACTGAACAAGTACCGGAAGGATGTCGATCGCCTCAGGCCCCTCGCCGAGAAGAAGGCCATCCCGCAGCAGGACCTGGACAATGCCGAGGCTTCCGTGGAGGTCGGGAAGGCCGGGGTGCTTTCCGCCCAGGCGATGGAGAGGTCCGCCCTGCTCGATCTCGGGTACTGCGACGTTCGGGCCCAGGGGAACGGGCGAATCGGCGCCAAGCAGGTGTCCATCGGCGACCTGGTGGGCAAGGGACAACCCACCCTGATGGCCACCATTTCCAGGCTCGATCCAATCTGGTTCTACTGCGGGGTCAGCGAGGTGGCCTACCTGCGCACCGAGGCGGAGGCGCGGAGATCGGGCAGGACGGTGGCGGATCTGCCGGTCACTCTGATCCTGGCCGACCGCACCGAGCATCCGGCTCCGGGGAAGTTCGTCTTCATCGACCGCGCGGTCGACCCCAAGACCGGCACGCTCCGCGTCCGGGCCGAGTTCCCGAATGAGGAAAATGTCCTCAGGCCGGGCATGTTCGCCCGCATCCGGATCGATCTGGGGAAACGGCCGGACAGCCTGGTGGTGCCGCAGAGGGCGGTGACCGAGCTTCAAGGCAGGAGCTTCGTCTGGGTGGTCGGGAACGACAACACCGTCAGTCAGCGGCCCGTGACGACGTCGGAAATCGGGAGTGGTGGCTTGGTGCTCATTCCAGAGGGACTGAAGGCGGGCGAGAGGATCATCGTCGAGGGGCTCCAGAAGGTCCGGGAAGGCGCCGTGGTGCGACCTGTCGACGCGGACGACACAACTATCGTCGGCGGCCTGCCCCGCAAGGCGGCGCGTTCGATGCTGCTCCTCGTCGCGGTCATGGTCGGCATCTGGCTGCTGGGCAAGGTCGTCCCCGGGGGTTCATTCCGGACGAGGACAAGGGATACCTGTTCGTGGCGGTCGAGCTTCCCGAAGGCGCCTCGCTCCAGCGCACCGACGAACTGCTCAAGCAGGTCGAGGGCATCGTCAACGAAACGGAGGGTGTGCGTTCGGCGCTCGCGCTCTCGGGGATGAACATTCTCAATTCGCTCAACTTCCCGAACTGCGCGCTGATGTTCGTGGGATTGGACGACTGGGCGGAGCGCAAGGATCCCAAGCTCCATGCCAGTGCGCTGACCCGTGAATGGAACCGGAAGTTCGCCCAGATCGCCGGCGCCCGCGTGTTCGCCTTCGGGCCGCCCGCGCTTCCCGGCTACGGGAGCGTCGCCGGCTTCACCATGCAGTTGCAGGACCGGGCCGGCGGCGGCGTGGACCAGTTGGCGGGCTACATCCAGCGGCTCACTGCGGAGGCTTCCAAGCGGCCGGAGATCGGTCGGATCAGCACGACCTTCCAGCCGACCACCCCGCAGGTGAAGGTGGAACTGGATCGCGAGAAGGCACGGACGCTGGGCGTGCCGGTCGACACCGTCTTCCAGACGATGCAGGCCTATCTCAGCGGTCTTTACGTCAACGATTTCGTCCGGTTCGGCCGGGTCTACAAGGTGTTCCTCCAGGCGGAGGCGGAGTTCACGAGCCAGCCCAACGACATCGGCGATCTCTACGTGCGCAACACGGAGGGCGGAATGGTTCCCCTCAGCACGCTGGTGACCATCAGCAAGATGTCCGGACCGAATTTCACCTCCCGGTTCAACCTCTATCTCGCGGCGGAAATCATGGGGGCGCCGGCACCGGGATACAGTTCGGCGCAGGCCCTGGCGGCGATCGAGGAGGTGATGAAGACGATGCCACCCGAGGTGGGGTATGAGTGGTCCGGACTCACCCTCCAGGAGAAGAAGTCCGAGGGCCAGGCCCCGGTGATCTTCGGCATGGCGATGTTGTTCGTCTTCCTCCTGCTTGCGGCACAGTACGAGAGCTGGGCACTTCCGTTCTCCGTGTTGCTGTCGACCCCGACGGTGGTCCTGGGGACGATGATCGGGCTGCTGGTGCAGCACTACGACCTCAACGTTTATGCCCAGGTGGGTCTGGTCATGCTGATCGGCCTTTCCGCGAAGAACGCGATCCTGATCGTGGAGTTCGCCAAGATGCGGCGCGAGGAGGGCAAGTCGATCCTCGACGCGGCGGTTGAGGGTTCGAAGTTGCGCCTGCGACCCATCCTCATGACCTCCTTCGCCTTCATCCTCGGTTGCGTGCCGCTGATGCTGGCGTCGGGCTCCGGCGCCGCCTCACGAAGCACCATGGGCACGGCCGTGGTGTATGGCATGACCATCGCCACGGCCATGGGCCTGTTCATCATCCCGGTCTGTTACGTCTTCGTGCAGCGACTCTCGGAGGGACGAGGGCAGAAATCAGCCACCCAGCCCGCCGGGGGCTTGCCGACCGGCCCCGCCGGATCCGGAGGAGGTCACTGATGAGCACCGACCCCATCGCGGTCCGGGATCGATCCCGTTCCCCGGAGCCCCTCCACGAACCCCCACGGATTCCCTGCGTTATGCGCGTTCTCCTGTCCTTCCTGGCCTTGTGCTTCGGCGATTGCGCGGTCGGCCCGGACTATCAGCGGCCGACCCTGGACGTGCCCGCGGGACATCACGCCTCGGACGGGAGCCCGGGCACCGCACCGGCGACCAACTCCCTGGCGGACCTGGGTTGGTGGGAGACGTTCCAGGACGTCCAGTTGACCACCTACCTGCGCGAAGCCCTGACCAACAACTGGGACGCACGCGTCGCCGCGGCGCGGGTCCTGCAAGCGGAGGCCATCGCGGGTATCACGCGCTCGCGGTTCTATCCCACCGTCAGCGCCGGTGGCGACCTGGCCACCTCACGGGCGTCGGAGACGGGCCCGACGCGAATCCCTGCCGGGGTGAACCCCCAGAGCGAATACGGCTCCGTCCACGTCTCCATGTCGGCGTACGAGGTCGACCTCTGGGGCAGGATCCGGCGAGCCAACGAGGGGGCCCGGGCACGCCTGCTGGCGACCGTGGAGGCGCAGAACATCGTGCGGCAGACCCTGGTCTCCCAGGTCGCCACCGCTTACCTCGAACTCCTCGAACTCGACCTGGAGTTGGAGATCGCCCGGAGGACGCTCACGGTGCGAGCCAGGTCGCTCGAACTCACCCAGGCCCGACAGGAGGGCGGCGTGGCCTCCATGCAGGACGTGTTCCAGGCTCGCGTGCTGCATTCGACCGCCGAGGCGGCGATCGCGGACATCCAGCGCCGGCAGGAGCAAAAGGAAAACGAGCTCAGCGTCCTGCTCGGGCGCAATCCCGGGTCGCTGCCCCGCGGGACCGCCCTCGTGGACCAGACC
>JBBQML010000288.1:0-6337 GCA_038328885.1 Verrucomicrobiota bacterium
CAGACACATCGGTGCCGTCGTCTTTATCCACCGCTTCGGCGGTCTGCTCAATGCCCATCTGGCTCTGCATTCCCTTCGGTCACATTTTCATGTAGTGATGATCGACGGCGTGTTTTGTGGAGAAGAGGCTGGGTACCTGCGGCGCCCGCCCCGCGTTTGCCCAAGAACGGCTGCGTCAACTCGACCCGGAGCATCTGGTTTATGAGAGCAAGAAACCCGGCGATTTTTTCGCGTGTTTCGCGTGTTTCGCGGTCGGTTTCTCCGGGGCTACTTCCGGGCCGCACTCTCCCGCACCCGTTGCAGGATCACGTCGACGAGGAGCGGTTCCGACCCCACGGCGCCCGCATACCAGAGGCGGCGGCCCTGCCGCTCGGTCGGGTTCCGCCAGGTGGGCCGGCCGGCGGCGAGGCGTTGACGTACGATGGCGGCGGGTGCGCCGAGCATCTCGGGAATATCCTGCTGGGTGTGAAGTCCGTCGCTGATGAAGAACGGCACGAGCACCCGGTTGCGGGTGGCGCCGAGTTCCCAGGCCTCGCGGATCAATGGGGCTTCCTCCAGGAAGACGCCGTGGACCTCGGCGTAGAGGGCGCGGTGGCGGATGAGGTCGACCTGACGTTCGATCGACTCGCGTGAGCCGCGGCTGTACGCGGTGCCGTGGCCGGCGATGAGGAGGGCAGTGTCCGCGGGTGGGGGGAGACGGGGGAAGGGGTGCCGCACCACGACATCCCGGGCACGGGCGAGCAGGATCTCGGTCATGTCCGGGTGCGAACCGACCGCGCCGCAGTAGTGGATCGTCCGTCCCTCCCGGACCTGGACCCGTGGAAAGTCCGGCGCCCCGGCTTGCCGCAATCCGAGTTCGGTGGGGATCACCTGTTCGGTGAACCAGCCGTCGCTGATGAACAGCGGGACAATGAAGATCCGGGGTGTAAGAACGCGCCGGAAGACGTCGCCGACGAAGGGGGACTGTTTCCAGAAAGCCTCCGTGACCTCGGCGAATAGACCACGCCCGCGGAGGGCGTCGGCGTGCTGCCGGGCGGGGCGGGCCGAGTTCTCGTTCACGGTGGATCCGTGGGCGACGAGGACGAGGGCGGCGTCGTGGTAATCGGTATCCGGCACCGGCACAAGATGGGATGGGGGGGGCGGACCGGCAAGGGAGGGGCGCTCAACCGCCCAATGGAGACCTGGAGGAGCCGACGGGAGGAGGCTCCAACATCCCCCGAGAGGCGAAGGAACTGAGCCTCCCCACTTCTTTGGCTACGTCTCGCCGGGGGATGCTTCCAGGACCTGGCGGCTAACGCTGTTTGATGCGGATGCTGCCGGCGCTCGTACGCAGCTTCAGCAACGGCCCGCCGCCGTTGGCCGGGCCCGACAGCGAGCTGCGGTTGTCGTGATCCGACGAGGTGCGGGTGGTGGTGATCGGGAAGTCACTGCGCACGCTCCCGGCGCTGGTGGAGGCATCTAGCTGGAAAGCCGCCCCGGCTGGCAGGGTGACGGTGATGCCGCCAGCGGAGGTCTTCAGGCTGGTTTCCGCCTTCGGCGCGGCGGTCAGGACCGCGGTGATGGAGCCTCCGCTGGTGGTGGCCCGCAGGGGACTGGCGGCGGTTTCGACATTGATCGAGCCGCCGGAGGTCTGGGCTTCGATCGGGGTTTCGATTTGTCTCAGGTTGATCGAGCCCCCGGCGGTGCCGACCTTCAGGCGGTCGCCGGTGACGCCCTCCACGGTGATGCTGCCACCCGAGGTGGTCAGTTCGCTCGCGCCGGTCAGACCACGGGCTTTGATCGAGCCCCCGGCGGTGCGGCCTTTGATCTTCCCCGCCAGGTCCTCCAGGTGGACCGATCCGCCGGACGTGCGCAGGGAGAGATCTCCCTTCAGTTGGGCGGCGGTGACACTCCCCCCGGCGGTCTGCACCTCGGCGTTGAATTCACGGGGCAGGCGGACCTTGATCGTCACCTCGAGTTGCGGGCCGGTCCAGGACCAGCGATCCCCTCCCCTCACCGCGGCGTCCACGCGGATCGTGTTGTTGTCCTGGTTGAACTCGACTTCGTGGCGCGCCAGAAGGCTGCGGGCCTTCTCGCCGGATCCCCGGGTGATTCGGCGGGTGACTTCCACTTCGGCGTTGGGCTGGTCGCTGCCGCTGACCGTGACGCTGCCGCGGTCGGTGTTGAGGAGCAGTTTGCCGCCCGAGGCGACGGTGAAGGTGTGGCGGACGATTTCGGCGGGTTCCCCCTCCGTGGCGGCGAGCAGGGGCGGGGTGGCGAGTTGCAGCAGGGCCATGGTACAGGTGATGGCGAGCAGCGCAGGCGGCTTCATGCCTGCCAGCACACTCCTCCCCCGACGCGGGTTGCAATCCGTTTTCGGTCTTCGAAAATCGTGATTTGAGTCAAGGCCGCCTCCGGCGAGACTGGGCTCACTGTGCGCGTGCGATCCACAGCAACCCTTTGGCCCGGACGCCGGACGCCGCCCGGGGCCCGGCCACCCCTCCGAACACTTCGGGGCTGGCTGTTGATGGTCATGGTTGGCGCGACGGGATGGGCCGGCGGACCCTGGGGATCGCCTGCGCGCGGGCAAGGAATGCCGGAGTACGAGCTACCACCGATTGACTACAGCACCCGCATTCCCACCAACCGGATCAGCCGGCTGGAACCGGGGTTGAACGCGTCGCGGCCCGCCCTTTCGGAGGGCCCGATGCTGCGGTGGTTCCTCGAACAGGCCGGGGTGCCGGTCGAATCGCAGGTGCTGGTGTTTTCGAAGACCAGCCTGCAGCGGGATCTTATCACCCCGCGCCAGCCGCGGGCCCTGTACTTCAACGACGATGTCTACATCGGTTGGGTGCCGGGCGGGCTGATGGAGGTGACCACCGTCGATCCCGAGTTGGGCCTGGTGTTTTACAAGCTGGAGGCACGGGACCCCAAGCAGCCCCTGAAGTTCGAACGCGACGGCGACTGCCTTTCCTGCCACGGCGGCTCGATGACGCGGAATTGGCCGGGGCTGATGGTGCGGTCGGTTTATCCCGATGCCCGGGGCGAACCCATCGGTCCGGCAGGGAGCACCCTGGTGACCCATGAAACCCCATTGGAGCGGCGTTGGGGTGGTTGGTATGTGACCGGCCGCCATGGCGCGCTGCGCCATCTCGGCAACGGCACCGCGCGGTTGGAGGGGCACACCGCGGTGATCGATCGCGAGGCGGGGGCGAACCTCACCCGACTCGACGCCTTCTTCAACCCGGCGCCTTATCCACGGCCCGACAGCGACATCGTGGCCTTGCTGGTCCTGGAGCACCAGGTGCTGATGCACAACCGCCTCTGCGAAGGCGGACTCCGGGTCCGCAAGTGGAGCCACTATCAGCGGCAGTTGCAGCGTGAACTGGGCGAGGCGGTCTCCGCGGAGCCGGTCGGCACGGCCTTGCGGGTCCTGAACAGCGAGACGGAACGTATCCTCGAGGCCTTGCTCTTCCGGGAGGAGGCCCCGTTGCCCGCCGGCGGGATCCAGGGTGCCGGTGACTTCGACCGAGCTTTCGTGGTGAACCGGCGGCCCGACGGGCAGGGACGGAGCCTCAAGGACCTCGATTTGAAAACGCGCCTCTTCAGCTACCGGTGCAGCTACCTGATCTATTCCGAGGCGTTCGACTCGCTGCCGGAGATCCTGCAGCGCTCCGTCCTCCGGCGCGTTGATGAGGTCCTCACGGCTCCCGAGCCGCCGCCGGCCTATGCGCACCTCGCCGCCGACGAACGCCGGGCGATCCACGAGATCCTGCTCGCCACCAAGCCCGCCTTCGCCCGAGTTGCAGCCTCCCGCTGAGCAAACCCCAGGCTGACTGAGGCCGCCGCGGGAGAGGCTGGGAGGGAACGAGGATGGACAGGATGTGCAGGATCGGGGGAGGCCTTGGCCGTTTCGGGCTCGATCCTGTGGATCCTGTCCATCCATCCCTGTTCGGTCTTTCCGTCGATCGGGCGCGAGTGGTTGGATGGTTTCCCTTGGCGTGGCTTGGCGGCAGTCGTTGAATCCGGGCATGCCGCCACTTTCCCGTCTCGGGGTGGGCTCCCCCGCGGTACACAGGGCCCTCGTCCTTGCATGAAACCATCGCATCACCTGGCCATAGATTTGGGCGCCGAGAGCGGGCGCCTCATCCTGGGTACCTTGAACGACGGGCTCCTGTCGCTGAAGGAAGTGCACCGATTTCCCACCGGGGCGACGCGGGCGGGGGATGAACTCCATTGGGATATACCGCGGATCTTCGGCGAGGTGGAGACCGGGTTGCGCGCCGCGGGTGCCATGGGCCTGCCCATTGCCAGCGCCAGCACGGACTCCTGGGGCGTCGATTACCTGTTGCTGCGGGCGGACGGCAGCCTGATCAGCCCGACTTATCACTACCGTGATCCACGCACCGAGTTGGGGGTGGCTGCGGCGCACGCCCGGGTGTCATGGCCGGAGATCTTTGCCGAGAGCGGCGTGCAGTTCATGCTGTTGAACACGCTCTACCAGTTGGCGGCCGAGACCCCTGAGAGGCTCGGGCAGGCGGCGCAGTTGCTCCTGATCGGGGACGCATTCAATCACCACCTTTCGGGCGTGGCGCGTGCCGAAGTGACCTTGGCCAGCACGAGCATGCTGTACAACCCGCGCATGCGGGGTTGGTCCCGGGTCCTGCAGCAGCGGTTGGGTCTGCCGGAGCGCTTGTTCCCGGAGTTGGTTCCCGCCGGGACGCCGCTCGGACCACTGCGTGAATCCCTGGCCCGGGCGGCGGGGCTCAGCGGGGTGGAGATTGTGGCCACCTGTTCGCATGACACCGGGGCGGCCGTGGCGGCTGTGCCGGCGCAGGGCGAGGGCTGGGCCTACCTGAGTTCGGGCACCTGGTCCCTCATGGGCGTCGAACGCCCCGAACCCGTGCTCACCGACACCGCGCGCGAGTTGAACTTCACCAATGAAATCGGCTTCGCGAACACGGTGCGGTTGCTGAAGAACATCAGCGGCCTCTGGCTGGTCCAGGAATGCCGGCGGGCGTGGTCGGCGGCCGGACGCGACTTTGAGTATGCGACCCTCTCCAGGCTGGCTACGGAAGCCCGGCCATTTGTGTCGCTGATCAACCCCGCGGACCCCTGCTTCCACGCGCCGGACGACATGCCGGCGCGGATTGCGGCGCATTGTCGGGACCACGGCGAGCCGGTGCCCGCGGATGAGGGCGCCATGCTGCGCTGCATCTTCGAGAGTCTAGCGCTTCTCTATCGGCGGACCCGCGAACAGTTGGAGCAGATCACCGGCAGCCCGATCAGCCGGCTTCATATCGTGGGGGGTGGCAGCAAGAACGTGCTACTGAACCAATGCGCCGCCAACGCCCTGCAGGTGCCGGTGGTCGCGGGGCCGGTGGAGGCCACGGCGGCCGGGAACCTCCTGGTGCAGGCTCAGGCGCTGGGTCGCCTGCGGACGCTCGCGGACCTTCGCACGGTGGTTCGGAACTCCTTCGACGTCACGACCTTCGAACCCCGCGATGGCGCTGCCTGGGAGCAGGCTTACCTGCGCTTCCAGCGGATGACGGCGGGTCGTGCCGCCGCCTGAAGGTGTCGAATAGGCTGCGAGAGCAGGCAGCGACCCCCCGCGTCCGGTGGCGGCCGGTGGCGGCCGGTCCGGCCGTTTGACACCCTGCGCACACGCCAGCACGGTGCGGCGTACCGACGTCGGTTTCCCGTCCTGCTCCAAGCCCCTAGATGCTCCCCTTTTCCCAGTCCCCCCGGTTTCGTGCCGGTGCCGCGGTCCTCGCCGTGGCGGTGCTGGTCCTGCTGGCGTGGCGGGCCCCTCAGCGGCGGGGCGCCCACGCGCGGTTGGCGGCCTCGGCCGGGACGGCGACGTTCCCCGCGCCCGCGGCCCAGAGCGCCTCGGCGGTGCTGGCCCAGGCCGCCCGGCGCCTGTCTGTCCCGATGGCATCCAACCGGGCAACCGCACAGCTGTCGGCGGCGACCTCCGCGGCCGCGCCGTCGCCGCCGCTGGCTCCACCGCCCGGGACGTCGGTGGGGTCCCTCCATGACGGCGTTGAGGCTCCGGTTGGAGCGGCAGGGGAGGCGGTTCTCGGCGCCTTCGCGACTTGGGTGGAAGATCAACGCGGGCCGGTGACGGGGATGGCGCTGGCCGAGGGCGTGGCCCTGGCCCAGGCGCGGCGGGAGGTGCTGCGAGGATTGCTGACGCGCGATCCAGCCAGGGCGCTGGCACTGGCGGTCCCTTGGAGCACGCGCCAGTGGTTGCCCGCCGCGGTCGTCGCCGAGTTGGAAACACCCGTGGCCGGAGAGGGCCGACTGGAGGTGCTCTGCGCCCAACACCCGCCCTGGCAGGCGGCAGCACCGGGCGATC
>JBBQML010000289.1:0-6303 GCA_038328885.1 Verrucomicrobiota bacterium
ACTACGCGGTCCACCCGCAGAGCTACTACCGGACGGGCATCCCGAACCCGGATTTCCCGGGTGTGGCCCGGTTTCTTCGCCAACTGGAGGTGCCAGCCGCGCTCCATGTGCATTTCAACGGCGCCGGGGGGAACCTCGGGGCGGGGAAGTACAACGACGGTTCGCGGGAGAATCGGCGCCTGCTGGGCGAGCGGCTGGCCGACGGGATGCGGCGTGCCTGGGAGGCCACGAAGCGGGAACCGATCACCGCCGAGTCGGTGGCCTGGACCGTCCGGTCGGTGGCGCTTCCCCCGGCGAAGCACCTGGTCGAGGAGGAGTTGGTCGCGCAGTTGAGGGGCAAGAATGCCGCGTTCTTTCTTTCCGGGGGGGCGGCGCGTCTCGCCTGGTTTCGCCGCGCTCAGCGGGGGCATCCCATCGACGTGAGTTGTCTGCGACTGGGGACGGCCCGCCTGCTGCACCTGCCTGGCGAGCTGTTCGTGGAGTACCAACTCGCGGCGAAGCGGGAGTGTCCGGACCGGTTCGTCGCGATGGCGGCTTACGGTGACTACGGCCCGGGTTACATCGGGACTGCAATCGCTTACGAACAAGGCGGCTACGAAACCAGCCCGGCCGCCTCGAACGTGGCGCCCGAGGTGGAGGGGGTGCTGCTGGGGGCGATCCGGGGGCTGTTGGCGGAGGAAGGTCGGTGAGCCTGGAACGGCGGTTGGAGGCTCCCCCTTCAATGGGACCGCCTTTTCTGCTCCCGGTCAGAGACCGCCGAAGCGCCGGTGTCGGCGGGTGTACTCCTCGAGGGCGGCGTACAACTGCGGCTTGCGGAATTCGGGCCAGAGCGTGTCGGTGACGACGAACTCCGCGTAGGAGATCTGCCACAGCAGGAAATTGCTCACGCGCATCTCCCCGCTGGTGCGGATGAGGAGGTCGGGGTCCGGCCAATGGCGGGTATACAGGTGCTCCGCAACCACCCGTTCGTTGATCTCGGCCGGCTCGATGGTTCCGGCCCTGGCCTTGGCTGCGATTTCGCGGACGGCGTCCACGAGTTCCGTCCGGCCGCCGTAACTCAGGCAGAGGATCAGGGTCAGGCCGTTGTTCTTGGCGAGGGCGGCCTTGCTCTTCCTGAGCTGGTCCTGGACCGCCTCGGGGAGGCGCCAGATCTGGCCGATGGCGTCGAGGCGGACGTTGTTGCGGTCGAGCTCGGGGATCTCGTTCTTGAGATACCGGGCGAGATACTTCATCAGGGTGTCGACCTCGTCCTTCGGGCGGTTCCAGTTTTCGACCGAGAAGGCGTAGAGCGTGAGGTAGCGGATCCCGGCTTCACCGGCGGCACGCACGATCATCCGGACCGATTCGGCGCCCTGTCGGTGTCCCTCGACGCGGGGCAGTCCGCGTTTCTTCGCCCAGCGGCCGTTGCCATCCATGATGATGGCCACGTGCTGGGGGATGTTGGCGCGCGTCTCGGAGCTGAGACTGGACGACTGCATCAGGTGGGCGCGCGGGGGCCTAGAGCGGGATCGTCTGTTCGCGGGCGGGGC
Organism: Verrucomicrobiota bacterium; assembly: GCA_038328885.1. Lineage (GTDB taxonomy): Bacteria > Verrucomicrobiota > Verrucomicrobiia > Limisphaerales > CAIMTB01 > CAIMTB01. Next base: position 1,530 of record JBBQML010000289.1, read on the forward strand.
CGACGCTGGCGAGGGTAAGCCTCGCCCCGGTAAGCTGGGCGATACTGAGGAGGTAGTGGCGGCAGTTGACCGGCATGTCCTCCCAGCGGGTAGCCGTTTCGGTGGGGGTCAGCCAGCCGGGGAATTCCTCGTAGACCGGTTCGCAGCTCGCGAGCAACTCGACCTCTGCCGGGATATGGTGCAGCAGGCGGCCCTCGGCGCGGTATCCCACACACACCCGGACGACCGGGACCGTGTCGAGTCCGTCGATGTTGGTGATGGCAAGTTCATCGATGCCATTGACCATGGCGGCGTGGCGGGTGACCACGGCATCAAACCACCCGCAACGGCGGGCGCGTCCGGTGGTGGCGCCGAATTCCCGGCCCAACCCATGCAGGAGGTCGCTGAGGGTGGCCGCTTCGGTCGGCAGCGGCCCCTCGCCCACGCGTGTCGTGTAGGCCTTCATCACGCCCACGACGCGATCCATGCGGTTGGGGGGGACGCCCGAGCCGGTGCAGGCTCCTCCGGACGTGGTGTTGGAGGAGGTGACGTACGGGTAGGTGCCGTGGTCGATGTCGAGAAAGGTTCCCTGCGCGCCTTCGAACAGGACATTCGCTCCGCGGCGGGTGGACTCGTGGAGGTAGAGCACGGTGTTGCCCACGAACGGACGCAGGCGATCGGCGGCGGCGGTGTAGTCGCGCAGCAGGGTATCGTAGTCGAGTGGGCCCGCTCCCAGGACCCGCAGGACCTCGTTGTTCTCGGTGAGTCGTTCCTGCAGTCGGCCGGGGAACCGGGCGGAGTTCAGGAGGTCGGCCATGCGAAGGCCCACCCGGGCGGCCTTGTCGCCGTACGTGGGACCGATGCCCCGTTTCGTCGTGCCGATCTTCCCGTGGCCCTTGCGGACTTCGCGGCAGGCGTCGAGTTCGCGGTGCCAGGGGAAGACGACGTGGGCGGTTTCGGAGATGCGAAGGTTGCCGGGGGTGACGGCGATTCCGAGTTTCTCCAAGCCGTCGATCTCACCGACGAGGCTCACGGGGTCGATGACCACGCCGTTGCCGATCACGCAGATCTTGTCGGGGCGGAGGATGCCCGAGGGGATGAGATGGAGGATGTACTTGCGGGGGCCGACGAGGACGGTATGGCCGGCGTTGTTGCCGCCCTGGGTGCGGACGACGATGTCAGCCTGCTCGGTCAGGACGTCGATGATCTTCCCTTTGCCTTCGTCGCCCCATTGGGCACCGACCAGGATCGTGTTCATGAAATTGGGTCAGATGAGGTGGCAGAACATGGCATCCCGCAGCTTGGGTTCGAACCAGGTGCTCTTGGGGGGCATGATTCCGCCCGCATCGGCGATGCTCATCAAGTCCTGGATGCTCGTGGGGAAAAGGCTGAAGGCGCAGGCGAATTCACCCCCATCGACCCGCTGCTCCAGTTCGCGGGTGCCGCGGATCCCGCCCACGAACTGGATGCGGTCGCTGGTCCGCGGGTCCTTGATGCCCAGCAAGGGTTCGAGGATGAGCCGCTGGAGCAAGGAGACGTCGAGGCGGTCGATGGCGTCCCCGGAGGATGTGAACTCGGGCCGGAAAAGGAGGGTGAGCCAGCGGCCGGAAAGGTAGAGGCCGAGTTCGTGCTTCCGGGTGGGTTGGGACTGGCCGACGGCGGTCAGCGTGCAGATGCCGGCGAGTCTCGCGAGGAGCGCCTCCGGGGTGAGTCCGTTGAGATCCTCTAGCACCCGGTTGTAGGGGAGGATCTGCATCTGGTGGCCGGGGAAGAGGACGGTAAGGAATCGGTCGCTGTTTCCCGCTCCACCGCGCGCCTGGTAAACCCGGGCAGCGGCGGCACTCCGATGGTGACCATCGGCGATGTAGAGGTACGGGACTCGCTGGAATGCCTCCGAAAGGAACGCGACGTCGCCGGCCGTTTCAAGGCGCCAGGAGGTGTGCCGGACGCCGTCCGGGGCCGTGAAGTCCACCAGCGGCGTGCCCTGGATCCGCTGGGCCACGAAGGCGTCGATGGCGGGTTGGGCGTGGTAGGTGAGGAACACCGGTCCGGTCTGGGCGGCGAGGGCCTCGATGTGGCGGACGCGGTCGTCCTCCTTGTCGGGGCGGGTGAACTCATGCTTCTTGATCACGCCGTCGAGGTACTCCTGGCAACTGGCGGTGGCGACGATGCCCACTTGGGAGTGAGTGCCCATGACCTGCCGATAAAGGTAGAGGCTGGGCCGGGAATCCTGAACCAGCGTCCCCTCCGCGATCAATCGGCGGAAATTATCCCGGCCGCGGGCGTAGACCTCGGGACTGTGGAGATCCGTGCCCGGCGGCAGGTCGATTTCGGGTTTGCTGACGTGGAGGAAGCTGTGGGGATTGTCGGCGGCGAGGCTCCGGGCCTCCTCAGATGACATCACGTCGTACGGCAGTTCACAGATGCGCGGGGCGAGCTCGGGCGCGGGCAGCAGGGCGGCGAAGGGATGGATCGTGGCCATTCGGAGGGCGCGGACAGTAGGCGGGCCGTGGTCTTTAGGCACGCGATTTGTCAGGGAGCGGCGGCGGGCCCGTCCGCCGAAAACGCGAAGCGGGTTGTCGAGCGGAAGGTCTGTCCGGGTCGTAGAACCGTCGAAGGGAAGCCGGGCTGGTTGGGGGAGTTGGGGAAGTGCCGGGTTTCGAGGCACACCCCGCCCGCCGGTTGGTAGAGGTGGCCTCCCTTGCCGGTGACTCCTCGCAGATGAATGGCGGTGTAGACCTGCACGCCGGGTTCGGTGGTGGAAACCCGCAGGCGGCGGCCGGAGACGGGATCCCAGAGGTCCGCACACGGCACCAGCTTGCCGGGCTGCCAGTCGTTCAGGACGAAGTTGTGGTCGTATCCCTTGAGACTGTCGGGGAGTTGCTCCCAGCGGGCCCCGATCGGGGTGGGGCGCCGGAAGTCCAGGGGGGTGCCGGCAACCGGGCGGAGTTCCCCGGTCGGGATCAGCGCGGCATCCGCCGGGGTATATCGGTCCGCATGGAGTTGGAGCACATGCCCGAGGACATCCCCGGAGCCGGCGCTGCGGAGGTTGAAATAGGCGTGATTCGTGAGGTTGAGCACCGTGGCCTTGTCGGTGGTGGCGGCATAGTCGATGCGCAGCTCATTCTCGTGGGTGAGCGTGTAGGTGACGGTGAGATCAAGGTTGCCAGGGTAGCCCTCGGCGCCGTCGGGGCTGCGGTGGTGGAGGCGGAGGCTGGGGCCCTCGGGGGTGTCGCGGGCTTCCGCCTCCCAGTTCTGTTTGTCGAGTCCCTGGGGGCCGCCGTGGATGTGGTTCGTCCCGTTGTTGGCGGCCAGGGTGAAGGTGACCCCGTCGAGGGTGAACCGGGCTCCGGCGATCCGGTTGGCATACCGACCGGTCGTGTTGCCGAAGAACGGGTGGCCCTTGAGGTAAGGGGCGAAGTCCTCGAAGCCGAGCACCACGTCGGCGAGTTGGCCCTGGCGGTCCGGCACGTGGAGTTCCGTGAACATGGCGCCGTAGGTGGTGATCTTCACCAAGGCACCCGGCCGGTTTCGCAGGGTGAAGAGCCGCACCGTGCTGCCATCGGGAGCGGTGCCGAAGTCGCGGGATTCGATCATGGAGCGGGGAGGCGGGGCGGAGTTGGGGGCCTGCCCCGACCCGGCACAGCCGCCGGCCGAGATCAGGGCGAGACCGGCGGCGAGCCGGAGCGGAAGCCGACATGGCCGATGTGGCGGCAGGGACATGCGCGGCTTATAGGAGGCACCGGGAAACGCCGTCAACGGAATTGGCCTGGTGCCGCGGGAGGAGATCCTCGGACGGGTGCTTCGTCCCTGGGACGGCGGCTGAGGCTGGTGGGCTGGCAGCCCGTTGAAAAGGTCTGGCCGCCGCGCGGAACAACGCGAAGGAACCCCGAAAAGCCAATGAATGCGCCGTGTCACCACGACGGCTACGAGTTGGTCCAGGGTAGCCGCCGCGGTGACGCGGCGCCATCTGGCTGGTTCAACCTGGAACATCGAACGCCGGCAGCGGCAGCCGATAGGCGAACCGAGGTGGGTGAACGTGGTTGAAACCCGGGGATCAGCGCCGTGTGACCACGACGGCTACGAGTCGGTCCAGTAGCCGCCGCGGTGACGCGGCGTCATCTGGCCGGTTCAACCTGGAGCAGCGAACGCCGGCAACGGCAGCCGATAGGCGAACCGAGGTGGGCGAACGTGGTTGAAACCCGGGGATCAGCGCCGTGTGACCACGACGGCTACGAGACAAGGGAGCTGTTGCCCGCGCCGAGGTCCCAGCAGACCACCACGTTCGCGCCCTCGCGCCGCCAGGTGCCTGGTTGGAGCGCGCGGGCCGAGGTCACCTCCCGGAGTTCGATCGCCTGCCCTCCGCGGGCGGTCAGGCGCGGTGGGGCGGCTGCCGCACCCGTCACGAGGAGAGTGAACACCGGGCAAGCATAGGGTGCGGCGATCTCCAGCCCGGTGTCGTGGCGCGTGATCTGGGTGAGTTCCCGCGCCGCCCAGTACCGGGCGAGCTCCGACAGCTTCATCCATCGCAGGTGATCAAAGCGCTGGTGGAGACGGCGGTGCACTTCCTGGAAGATTCGGAAGCCGCGCTCCTCCCCGTTGAACCAGATGCCGGTCCAGTGCGCGAGCAGGCAGGCTGGTTCGCCGCGCTCGACCACCTCCACCAATCGGCCCCGGGTGAGGTCCTCGGAGATGAAGCGATCCACCCCCTCCGGAGGCGTGTTGTCCCAGCCCCCGGTCCAGTCCCCGGTGCAGGCCACGATGCTCACCACGCAACGCGGGTCGGGGGTCCCGA
>JBBQML010000290.1:0-6300 GCA_038328885.1 Verrucomicrobiota bacterium
CCCTGATGTGGGTGCGACGGTCTTCCTGTTGGGGTTCGCCTTGGTCGGGTTGGGAATCCTCCGCCGGTAACAGCTCACGCTCGTCAGGTTCCTTCAAGTTCGGTTGCAATTCCCCCCGCGCGCGGGATCCGGGTGATCTCACCAGAGGCGCCCCGTCCATCACTGCCGGCGGGGAAGACATCAGCGATGGGGGTCCCCACATCGACATCTGGTTCCTGACCTCGCGGACTGGCCGGGGTTTCCCGCTGCTTTCCGCGTTTCGAAGCGAATCTCCCTGGTGGCGGCACCCTGACCGACCTGAGCCACCTCGGCTCCATACCGCCCGAGGTTCAGGAACACCCCGTGCTCCCGGCGGCTGGAGGCTCAATCCGGAGGGGGAAAGCCCTCGCTGGCTTGCACCTCCCAATGCTCGGGAAATCCGTGGACGGTCAGGACGGAGACGCGATGGGCGCGGGCCCGGGCCGGGGCGTCCGCCGCCCCTTGGACCAGCATCGCAGTAGCCCAGGCATCGGCCCGAGCGCAGGAGGAGTGCCGGACGCTGGCCAGGATTGTGTCGTGAGCCACCGACCGGCCGGTCCGCGGGTCGATCAGGTGGGAACGTACCCGGTCTCCGTCCGCCCGGCGGGTACGATACGTTCCCGAGGTGGCGAGCGCTCCGTCGCGCAGGGTGATCGAGCGAAGAACCTGCCCCGCTTGTGCAGGATCCTCCACGGCCACCCTCCAAGCGCCCCGGGCGAGCAGTTCGCCGCCGACTTCGATGAGAAAGTTGGTCTGGCCGGCCGCCGTGAGCAACATCGCCAACCGATCCGCGGCATATCCCTGCAGGATCCCGCCGAGGTCAAGCTCGAGGTCGGGGTGCCCCTTGCGGAGCGTGTTGGCCTCGGTGTCCACCGTCAGCTTGGCCCATCCGGTGCGCGAAACCAACGCCGTGATCGCTCCGTCGGTCGGTGGCTCCGGCGCCAGGCCGCCGGGGCCGAAGCCCCACGCCCGGACGAGCGGAGCCACCGTGATGTCGAAGGCGCCGTCGCTCGCCCGGCTGACCTCAAGGCATTCGGCAACCAGGTCGATCAGTTCAGGCGGCAGCTCCATCGGCTGGGTGGTGGAGGTCGCGTTAAACCCGGCGGTGGCCGAGTTGCTCCGCCAGTGCGACATCGTGCTCTCAATCCGCTCGAGTTCCGCGGCGAGGGCCCGATCGAGCTGTCCCCACTCGGCAGCCGGACCGCGAACTTTGACGGACCACGTCGATCCAAATGCGCGACCACTGAGGAGGCTGTCCGCTCGCAGCGCGGGGGAACGATCGGACCGGGCCAGGGGCCGTGCGACCATCAGTCCCGTGCCCACAACGAGCAACCCCAGCGCCAGGCTGTCACGGAGGCCAAACCGGTCGGAGGATTCTCCGGCACGGAGGAACTTCAGCAACGCGCCAGTCGGGCAGCCGTAGCGGCAATAGGCCATGGGCACCCGGAGCGACACCACCAACCCGACCAACGCGATGGCGCCGGAAACCGCCGCCCCCCGGGGCAGCGTCCAGGCGTCAAAAGGCTCGAGCTGAGCCAGATCGATCTCCCATCCCCCCAGCGGTGCAAGAAAGGCGAGCCCGAGCAGCGCGATGGGCAGAAATTCCAGCCATCGGCGGAGCCGCGCCGGGACGGCCACCTGCCTTTGCCGACCACGGCCCAGCCATTCCTGAGCCACGCCGTGCGGGCAAAGGTGGTGGCAGTAGATCTGTCGCCCGCTGGCCCAGGGCACCAGCAGGGTGACCGCCACCAGCAGGACCAGCGCGGGCGCCGTTTCCCACGCCACCCCATTCCTGGCCCAACCCGCCAACAAGGCCAGCGACACCAGGTCGCCGCACCACAGACCGAACACCGCGATCACCAGGGCTTGCCAGCCACGCCGAACCCATTTCCTCCGGCGCAGTCCGCTGAAGGCCATCATCAGGGAACCGCCCACGATCCCAAGGAGCGCCCAGTCGCGGAGCTTGCCGACCCGCCGGCCGGCGACGGCAGCCGAGCCGGACAAATCCGCGGCCAGCCTCCGCCGCACACCCGCCGCCACCGCATAGCTCGTCTCGGTCGCCCCGGAAACCCCTTCGATCCGTGCCTCCCGGAAGTCCAGCCGTGCCCATTCCTCCACGCTCCGGCCGGCGAGCGAGTTCAGGAAGACTCCGTCGTCGCGGACCCGTTCCACGTACTCGGCCGTGTCGTAGCTCCGTCTCAGGCGCACCGCACGAACCTCACGGCCCTCGGCGTCCAACAGGACGAGCGCTTCCGTCGGCCCGGCATGGCCACGCACCCCTTCGGCGTGCGGCGAGGTGCGGAGCACATAACCCAGGCGCTCGCCCGCCGCGTCCAGGACGACCCACCGATCCGGGTGACGCTGGTCCGCCTGCAGCGAGGACGCCGCAAGAACCACCTCGCGCACTTCCTCCAAGGCCAAGGGCTCGGGAAACCGCAGGGAGGCCGCCCGCCCGGCGAGCCGCCGTTCGAGGGCCTCCGCGATCCCCAGGCTGGTCAACGTCGAACCGGCCACCGCTTCGATGCGCGGCGGCGATCCCAGGGCTGGAGCCCAGCCGGAGAAGCTTCGCCAGAACGCCTCACTTCGATTGACCTCGGAGACATGCGCCGGCGTGTCCCCGCTGGAAAGCAACTCCACCCCGGTGACCCGCCCCGAGAGATCCAGGGCGACGAGCAGGTTGTTGGGCCCCGTGTAGCCCACGAGGTCATCGCTCTCGGGCGACGTGGTGAGCACGTAGCCCAGGGGGTGATTCTCCGCGTCCAGAACGTGATGCCCCCCGCGGCCTGCCTCCCGGGAGGACAGGAGGGCCGCATCCGGAAAAAAGCGCCGCACCTCGTCCAGCGACGCCGGGGCAGGCTCGTGGACACGCTCCGACCGGAGACTCGCGGCATGGACCAGCCAGGCGGCGAACACGAGCGCACCCAACCGCCAGAGGCGGGGCCACGGGCTGGCGAAGGCAGGCCGGTCCACGCGCAACCAGGGGCTAGTCCTTCGCCGGCAGCACCTGAACGCAGTCGGCGTGGACGAACCCGTCAGCCCCCTCGGTCGAGAGCACGACCGCATTCAGGACGTTGGCGGTGAGTTCGAACACCCCCAGCGAATGGAACCCGAAAGGCTCCGGCGAGGCCTCGCGCTGGTTGACGCGCAGCTTCAGCGACGGGCGGCCGGTGCGCTCGATCAGGCAGGCGGTTCGCGTCGACCGGTTCTCATGCGGCTGCCACGAGGCTCGAAGCTCGTAGCGCCCGGTCGAAGGAACCGTGAACTCGTACCGCGCTTCCCCGCCGCCACCGGCCGCGTGGTACCGGTATCCAACGCCCACGAACGGCTGCAGTCCTTGTCCCACGGTCCAGTTGCCGCGGAACTTCGCCGCCGCGTCGTCCACCACCAACCCGGGCAGTGCCTTGGCTTCCACGAAAGGCGCCGGGCCGGGTTTGCCGTCAGGTTTTGGACCATAGGCGACCACCGGGCCCACGGCCGGGTCCAGGCGCAGCGGGTCGGATATCGAGTCGCGGCGCATCGCGCCCGGTTGCCGGAGGAGTTCGATGAGCTGCGGCAGATGGTTCTCGTAGATGCTCCGCGGCGTGGCGCGGTGGTAGACGCCGAGGTAGGCGGCCTTCCCGACCACCTCGCCCATCATCCCGCAGGTGCGCATCACCCGCACCGTGCCGAGCGCCTCGTGGCTCACGCTGATGCAGCGGCCAGCCATGAAGAGGTTCGGGATGTTGGTCGAATAGAGACATCGATACGGCACCGGGTAGCCGTTCTTCCGGTCGACCCCGCTGCCGAACTCGGCCCGGGAGATGAAGGGATTCCCGGGGTACTTCGCCGCGTATTGTTCCTTGGGGTAGTGGAGGTCGATGTCCCAGGTCGTGGGCACACAACCGTCGGGAAACTCGCGCGCACTCACGATGTCCTCGCGCTCGAGGATCACGTCGCCATCCAGCATCCTCGACTCCCGCGGCCCCCCGACGTGCGCCACCCACTTGAGCGCGGCGTTGGCGTGCCGGGTCTTCTCGCTGCCGTGCTTGAGCGCGCTGAAAGCCCCGAAGACCGCACGGAGATTCCAGTCGCGGATGTACTCCAGTTCATCGATGGCGTGCTGGTCGAAGCCTGATTCCCAGAACCACTCGCCCTTCATGAACGGCTTGCCCTCCAAGTGCGCCTTGCTCCTCACCTGCTTCGGGAAGTCGCCCGGTTCCAGCGCCAGCGCCCAGGGCGTCTCCGGCCACGCCTGGGGGGAGTCCTCGTCCTGCCAGAACCACATGTTCGACATCCCCATGCGACCCGCGGGTTCCATGCGAAACCGCCCCCCGGCCAGCACCCCGAGGAACCCATGGCCCGTGCAATCGCTGAAGAACTTCCCCCGAAACCTGCGCTCGAGTCCCGTGCGCACGTCCAGGGCGGTGACCGACAGGATGCGCTGGGTGCCTGCTTCGGTTTCAACTCCACGCACGTAGTGCCCCAGGAAAAGCGCCAGGTTCGGCTCACGGCGCGCGACCGCTTCCTTCCGGGCATCGCCGAATTGCTCCGCCAACCCGGGCGAGTCTTCGGCGCGATCCGCGAATTCCTCGACGATTTCCCCCAGGTGCGGGTACTTGCCGCGCATGGTTCCGCCCTGCGCCCAGACGCGAATCTCGCTGCTGCCGTTGCCTCCCAGCACGAATCGGTCCTGCACCAGGGCCACCCTCAATCCCTGCCGCGCCGCGGAGATCGACGCAGCCAACCCGGCATAGCCACCGCCCACCACCACCAGATCGAACTCACCGGCATCCTCCGGCCCATTCCCGCCCCCACCAAGCCATCGCCGGCGCGCCGGTCCCAAATCCTCGCCCTCCGGGGGATGAAAGCCCGGGTCGGAACTCAGCAGGAGCGCGTCGCAGCGCCCGTCGAAACCGGTCAGATCGTGCAGCGCCAAGGTAAGCTGCCCGGCTGGCAGGTCGACCACGCCCCCGTCCTGCCAGTGCCACTGCGCGCCTTCGGTCCCGAATTCCCGGCCGAGGGCACGGCCGTTCATCAGGACCTGAAAGCGGCCCGGATGCCCCGGAGCCTTCCAGGGTCCTACCCAGTCCTTCGTCCGCGCCCAGACACGGTAACGTCCCGACTGGCTCAGCTTCAGCTCCGTCGTCGCATCCGCCACGGGCCTGCCGAGACCGTGGGCAAGCAGGTACGACGAACCCACGAGGTGGATGAACTGTGTGTCCAGCGCCCACCCTCCATGCTGCGCAAAGGCCTCGGCCTCGACGAATACCGTGTCCGCGGCGGCCCGCTGGGAGAGGGTTGGCAGGGCCAGGAGAAGCGCGAGGGTGGCACCGGCTTGGACCAGCGCGCTCCACCGACCGCGCGAGGAAGAGTCACCCGCCGGCACCACTCGCGTTCGAGTCCCTGGTTTCATCCGTCGAATCGTGCACAACCCCGCGGCGATGGAAATGCTGGGTTGGCGCAGCCCCCCCCCCCCGGCCACGGGACCTCAGCGCTTCAGGAAGGTCAGTTTGTCCGCGTGGGGTTCATGATCGTTGTTCCAGCGGCGGAGCGCGGAGTCACTGACCTCGAAAAGCTGCCCTTCCTTGAGATTCACCGCGTGACCGTCGCAGAACACGACGTTGTGGCGACCCCGGTGGCGCAGGAGTGTGGCCAACCGGATGCCCGGGCTGCCCGGCCAGGAAAGGGCCTGCGTGTTGTTCCGGGAATTGATGTCGAGCAAGCCCATCCCGCTGTAGGTCGTCTTGGATTCGCGGTCGTAAAGCGAGGAGAGCATGATCCCCGGCACCCAGATCAGGTGCGCATCGCCCACCGAGATCATGTCGGCCGGAGCCAGCACGCTGGACGCGGCAATCGGAGCGATCCCCGCGACACCTCCCGACGGGAGACCCTCGATGACTTTCTTGGTGTACCGACCGCCAAGCCCCAGTTCACTCGAGTCCCATTGGGTCCCGTTGGCGTTGTACCCGTAGCTCCCCAGGGGCGTGGCGTATTCGTTGCCGTCGACGGTCGCCCCCTTGTAGGCCGGGCAGCGGAAAATGTCATTGGTCCAGACGGACCGGACATAGGGTTCCAGCCTCTCGTGCCAGAACTCCATCTCTTCCTCCTCGGCGGGGTCGAAGTTGTAAACCGGGTAGCGGTCATGGTCGTCCACGTAGAGTGCGAGACCGAGCCCCACCTGACGCACGTTGCTCAGGCACTTGATGCTGAGCGCCGATTGCTTCGCGTTGCTCAGCGAGGGTAGGAGGAGGGAGGCTAGGATCCCGATGATCGCCACGACGACCAGCAACTCGATCAGGGTGA
>JBBQML010000291.1:0-6295 GCA_038328885.1 Verrucomicrobiota bacterium
GGCCCTGGCCTTTCCCGCCTGGAAACTGATGGACCGCCAACCCCCGCAAGCCCTGGCGCGAACGAGTGCGGCGGCCGTCGCCCCGGCGTCCGGTGCGGATGGCGACGCCGCCACGATCCGTGCGCTCGTGACTGCCGAGGAGACCCAACTGGTGCTTGCCCGCAAGCTGAGTGTCCTCTCCAGAGGCCTCCTGGACCTGCGCCTGCCAGCGCCTGCGACCGGTGCCGCTGACCTATTCGCTCCCTCGGTGACGGTCACGGATCTGGGTGCTGCCCCGGACCCGGCTGCAGCGGGCGCACCAAGGATCGGGCTGCGCTCCTGGCCGCTGGCACGACCCTCGAAGCAGGCTGCGGGCGTCGACCTGTGGCGGTCACTGCTGGACCGTGTCCTATCCTTTGAGCACGCAAAGGTGTACCTCATCAGCGGCGAGCACCCGGGGGGAGATATGCGGCGATACGAGGCAGCGGGCCGCTTCGAAGCCCTGGCACGGATGAAGTCGGGCGAATGGCACTCCCTGGAGGCGAGACTAGCTCTGAACTGGGAGCGTCCGGCGAACGCCGAGGGCAGGAGCGGCGACTGGCAGATCACCGGCTGGAACACCGAGGAGATGCTGTGGACCTCCAGCCCGAAGCGGCTCTTCGTCGAATCGCTGGATGCGGCGGTGCGCGCACCGCAGGATCTCGCGAATTTGCGGCGCTCCCGGCACTATGAAGCGACGGTCAAATACTACCGGGAAGGCATGTCGAAGCCGCCCCACCCCTATTTTGCGCCAATCTCCGTGAATCAGAAGGAGGGCGTCGCCGTGGCGGATGTGAATGGGGACGGCTTCGACGACATCTATATCACGGTCCGGCTCGGGAAGAACATGCTGCTGGTGAACCAGGGGGATGGGACCTTCACCGAGCAGGCAGCGCCGCACCGGCTGGACCTGCCCGGCCACACGACGTGCTCACTGTTCGCCGACTTCGACAACGACGGTGATCTTGACGTGCTGCTCGGACGGAGCCTGCTGAAGACGAGCTACCTCGAGAACCGGGGTGGGTGGTACTATCAGCATCCGATTCCGGGGTACATGCCGATGGCGGTGATCTCGATGGCGGCGGCCGACTACAATGGCGACGGGCTGCTGGATGTGTACCTCTGCACCTACCGGCCGGCGGCTCCCGCCGGCTCCGGCGCCGGGGGTGGTTACGCGCAGGCGGCCAAGGAGGGCGATTTTGACTGGCCGGACGAATTCTTCTCCCCGGAACTGGCGCGGGAATTCCGGCGCCGACTGGCCGGGCACAAGCAGAAGCACGGCGCCTCCGTGTTCGACCAACTCGGCCCCCCCAATGTCCTGCTGGTCAATCGCGGGGGCGGGCGCTTCGAACCGGCTCCGGAGAACCGCACGGTGGGATTGTGGCGCAACTCCCTTCAGGCCACCTGGTCCGACTACAACGAGGACGGCAGGCCGGATCTCTACATCCCCAACGACTGGGGCCTCAACGTGCTGTTCCGCAATGAGGGTCCTGCCGGATTCACGGACGTGACCGCCGAGATGGGCTTGACCTTCTATGGATTCTCCATGGGTGCTTCGTGGGGCGACTATGACAATGACGGACGCGACGATCTCTACATCTCGAACATGTACAGTGAGGCTGGCCGTCGCATCGCGGCCCGAATCCCGGGCCTCGACGGGATGTTCGCGGAATCCGCCGCTGGCAACTGGCTCTACCACAGGCAGGCCGACGGCAGGTTGAAGCAGGTCGCCGGTTTGGAACCGCCCGCGATGACGGTGATGAAGGTCGGGTGGTCGTGGGGCGGGTGCTTCGCCGACTTCGACAATGACGGCTTCCTGGATCTCTATGTGCTCAGTGGCTATTTCACCGCGCCCCGCGAGTTTTCCTCCGGATTGGACCTCGAGAGCAACCTCTGGCGCACCATGGTGCGCGCCGATGAGAACCTCTCCCGACCCACCTTTCGCTTCTCGCCCGAATGGAAACGAACCCCGGCCCCCGACAGCCTTGGTCCGCAGATCGACGCACGGCTCTCGGGCGTCGAGCGGCAGGGAGAGAGAATCCTGGTCCATTCACTCCACGGCGCCGAGCGCAACCGATACTTCGCCAACCGCGGCGGCCGATCCTTCACGGATATCTCGGGACTATCGGGCTTGGACAATGTGGCGGACAGCCGTGGCTTCGCGGTCCTGGACTATGATCGCGACGGATGGCTGGACGTCGCGCTGGTGAATGCGAACGAACCGCTATTCAATCTCTACCGGAATGAGATGCCGGCGGCCGGGCTCGAGGGGGGCATCATCGCTGTCCGCTTTGTCGGGGGCAATCGGACCGCGACGCCGTCCACGGAGTACACCTGCCGGGATGGCTATGGCGCCCGCGTGGCGGTCGATCTTGGCGATGGGAGGATCGTTCGGGAGCATCGCTGCGGAGAAGGCTGGTCCTCGCAGAACTCCGCCACGATGGTCGTGGGCGTCGGATCCCGCGCGTCCATCCCCTCGGTCTCGGTGCGATGGCCGTCCGGGAAGACGACCTCGACGCAGGCCATTCCGGAAGGCACCCTGCTCACGGCATACGAGAACCCCGGCGACTCCCCGTCAGGCACGGCGTTTTCGCGCACGCCCTATCGCATCCAGCGCCGTCCAAGGTGATTCTCGCCGGTGCCTCGTCCGGCTGCTACCGGCCTGTTCAAAAAGGCTCCTTGTCCCGTAATCGCCGTGGTCACACGGCGCATTCATGAGCGTTTCTGTGTTCCTTTGCGTCGTTCCGGGCGGCTGCCACGCTTTTTCAACGGGCTGCTACCGGCTCGAGGTGTGTTTGAGGGCCCGACCTTCGACCCAGCGCGTGTTGTATTTTCGGTGCAACCGATCACTCGGGAAGCCGGGGCGCGGCTCACGGCCATAGCTTTGGTCCTTCATACCATGGAACGGCAGCGGCTCGACTTGTGTGCCCGTGGCCACGTGAAAATCGGAATCCTTGTCCCAGCCGTCGACGTACAGGAAGAACTCGCGCTCGCTTCCCGCCAGTCCACGCGGCAGGGAACTCACCGAAAACCGCAGGCTCAATTCATCCCCCGCATTGATCAGAGCCAGACCCTCGTCACGGAAGGCAATCAGCTCCGAGACATCGCCGTAGCGCGTACACCACCCGCCCGGGATGACGGTCCAGTAGGAGTCCGCGCTCACGAGGTCGTAGTCCGGTGTGGGCGGCCAATCCGGCGGCAGGTTCCTCGGCGCGCTGAAGCCGCGGAAGCGCAGGTCCGCCGCGTCGGGGGTAACGAAGGCGACCTTCGTACCCGCGTCCGGTCGCTTCTCCATCAGCGCGATCCGATCCCAGTGAATCTCGAAGGCCTGAGTCAGACGCAACCTGCGCGCGCCCGTTTCCAATTTCCCCTCCAGGTCCACCAGGATGGTCTTGGTCTTTCCGGCCGGCGCCCCCACGGTCACGTCCACCGCCCTCCAGGTTCCCGGAGCGACCTCCGCTTCCAGGGAGGGAAACGGAAATGGCAGCGACGGGTCGTGCGAGGCGGCGATGTTGGCCATGCCCCCGCCGAACCGCAGCCAGCCGTTCATCACCAGCACCAGCGGCCTGCCCGCGTCCAGCGGCCCGAAATCGAGGATCAACCCGTGCGGCTCGGCCAGGCCGCGGAGCTGCGGAACGCGGAGCCTGGGGGGCGACACCCGCCGGCCGTCCACGGTCCTGAGGGCGGGCGTAACGTCCTCGCCGTCGAGCCTCTCCGCCTTCCGCAGCGGGTGCTCACCGTGAACGGTCATCAGCGTGCCCCCCGGGAACGGCCTTCCAGGCAGCAGTTTGTCGGTGGGATGCACCTCGGTGCCGGGCGGGTGATCCACCACCACCAGTTTCACCTCGTCGAGGTAGAGAACCTCGCGAAGCTCCTCGGTGATCCGAACCTCGTGACTCCCGTCCCGGGCTGGAAACGACCGCTCGTTCCCTATCCAGACGAATTCCTCCGGGTCGGCCTCGGCATATCGACCCTCAGCCAAGGGAAGGCCGAGCGGCGCCGCCCCCAGAATGTCGGTGACAAAACCAAACCGCTCCCCGTCCCAGGCATACAGGTAGGGGCAGGAACCTTCCTGGATGGTCAACTCCAGAGCGAGGAGCGGCTCCGTACAATCCACGGGCACCCCGGCGGACCCCTGGGGCCAGTTGAACCAGTGCACCAGGAACGAATCCAGCGTCCGATGCCTGCCCACCCCGACCTCCACGGGCAGGCGCTGCACGGTCCGTAAGAGGCGCAGACCACCCGTCTCGATCTCGACCTTGCAGCCAATGCCACTGGCATTCGAACGGTTTCCGAACAGTTGCACCTTCACCTGCGAATTGGCGTCGCCCCCCTCGTTCCGCAGGTAACGCAGGCCCCCGCCGGCAAGCGCCAGAATCACATCCGAGTCGCAGTCCTTGTCGAAGTCGGCGAAGTGCATCTCCTGAACCGGCGCGCCATCGAACCTGTCCAGGCCGAGCCGGGCGGTTTCCTCCCGAAACCCCGAGAGACCGGCGTTCCGCCAGACCCGGATCGAGTCGCCGCCGCCCCATAGGTCCAACCATCCATCATTGTCGTAGTCGACGGCCACGAACTGCCGGAAGCCCGCCTGTCCGGAGAACCCGATCTCCCTGACCGCTCCGCCATTGAAGCAGATGCTGATCCTGCCCTCACTCAGCACCGCCAGGTCGGGGCGCAGGTCGTTGTCGAAGTCGCCGCTGCAGAAGAGGGTGCCGGAGGCCCAGTGGGCGGGCTCGCGCGGAACCAGGCGTCCGCCGCGCTGCTTTTCCAGGAGCAACGGCCGTCCCGCCTTCCGACCCACGATCACATCCATGATCCCGTCCCGGTTCCAGTCCTCCATGGCGACCGACCGGGCGTCCTGGAGCGAGGCCGGTATGCCGGACGCACCGGTGACATCCGAGAACCTCAGGGGGCCGGATTGTCGATGGACCCGCAGCTCGCTGGTGGATTCGGTGACCGCGATCAGATCCAGTTTTCCCGTGAAATCCAGGTCCATGAGCATTCCATCGATCACGCTCGCCGCCCCCAGACGGCTCGGCCCGGAGACATCGACTGCCAGCCCGTTGGTTCCGAATCGGAACACCTGGACTCCCTTGTCCCCCAGGATCACAAGGTCGTCGACGCGATCATTCTGGAGATCGCCAACCAGGGTTCTGAAAAACCGCCCACCGGGAATGGCTGCGTAGGTCGAGCCCCGGGGATGGAAGGTGCCGTTGCTATTTCCGAGCAGACGGAACCCCTGCCCCGGCTCGAGCACGAAAAGGCTGTTCCAACCCGTGTGGTCCTGATCGACCACGCCGATCGGACCGGCGTACAGCCGCGCCCGTTCGCCCAACGCCTGACCGGTGGCATCGACGAACCTGAGTTTCACTCCCTCCTGGTCCGGCTGTTCCAGTCTGAAGGGCACCCGCGCCTGGGTGTGCTTGCCCCGCTCGAAGGTGGTGCTGGTCCCGGGAGGCTCCCCGAGATCGACACCGAGTTGGTGTTGCTGGAGCTGCTGCTGTGCCTCCTCCAGCCTCCCGGCGCGAGTGAGGGCCTGCCCCAAAAGGAAATGCGCCGACCTGTGGAGATGGTTCGGGTCCGCCGCGAGGCCCTCCTTGAACGCGGCGATGGCCTCATCCCATTGCTTCAGCTCCAGCCTGGCCTTCCCCAACTGGAAGCACGTCGCCGAATCGCCCGGATCGAGGATCCGGACGTTCTCCAGCGCCTTCGCGGCCTCCTCAGGGTTCGACAGTCGGAGGTAAGCCGACCCCTTCACAAAGTAGGCGGCCGCCGAATTCGGCTCGAGTTCCAGAACCTCCTCGGCCTTCCCTATCGCCTCCACGGCGGCTCCAGCCAGGAGGTGGGAATTCGCCAGGTTCAAGCGGACATCCGCATCGTTCGGGACCAGGGCCTCGGCCTTTCGGTAAAGTGCCAGCGCATTCGTGGCGTCCCCCTGGTCCAGGAAGTTCTTCCCTGCGTTCATCAGGCTGAGGAACTGATCGGAGGGACCCTCTCCCGCGCCGGTCGACAGGGTCGAGGCACCCGACGGTTCACGCCCGCACCCCGCCAGGCCGAGGACCAGCAGCAGGCACGCGATTCGATCAATGAACCCAAACATGAAGGGCAGCATAGGTGCCCAGGAAACGCCTGTCGAAACCAAGATGAGTCGACGCGATCTTACCTCGCGTGTGGCCAGTAACCCGCTTAAAGGCCTGTGAGACGGCAAGGATCCATCTGGATGGGGACCGGAAAACTGGATGAATGCGCCGTGTCACCACGGCGGCTACGAGACAAG
>JBBQML010000292.1:0-6293 GCA_038328885.1 Verrucomicrobiota bacterium
CGAGCAGTTGCCCGGCGAGGTCGCCGAACCCATCCGGGAGCTGCCGAGCAGGCCGGTCTGGCACGCCATCCCGGTGCCCGGCGACAAGAACCGGCTGCGGCCGGACCTCCTCTTCGCCCATCGCCTCTGGTACCGGACGCGCGTGGAGGTGCCCGCCTCGCTGGCTGGCCGGGCGTTCTTCCTCGGCTTCCCCTACAACAACCTCAACACCACCGTCTTCGTCAACGGGGTCTACTGCGGTTTCGGGAGGAACCCCTTCGCCCACTTCCAAACGGACGTGAGCAGCGGGATCAGGCCCGGGGCGACCAACGAGATCTGGGTGGGCATTCGCGACGCCTGGTACGGCCGATCCGCCGATCCACAGCGGCCCATGAAACTCCGCAAGACTTTCAATTTCCCGATCGGCCTCCTCAGCCAGGGGTTCCAGGATCTCGACTACCCGGTCTGGAACTGCCCTCAGTCCGGCATTCTCGCCACCCCAACCCTCGTGGCCGCCGGCGGCGGCGTGTTCACCGACGAGGTCTTCGTGAAGCCCTCCGTGGCGAGGAAGCAGTTGGAGGCGGATCTGGTCGTGAGGAACACCACCGCGAGCGAGGCTTCCGGCGAACTCCGGTGGGAAGCGGTGGAGGCAGCCACCGGACGGATCGGACATTCCTTCCCTTCGCAACCATTCAAGGTCGCGGCCGGTCGCACCGCGAACGTCACGCTCTCCGCCCCGTGGAGCGATCCCCAACTCTGGTGGCCCGACTCCCCAAATCTCTACCGCCTCCGCACCACGATCCTCCTCGACGACGTCCCCTCCGACATCCAGGAGACGGAGTTCGGCTTTCGTGAATGGCGCCAGCAGGGCACGCAGTTCACGCTGAACGGCGTCGTCTGGCCCATGTGGGCGGACCTCGTCGGCGAACAGGGTTCACCCGAGCAATGGCTGGCAGCCTACCGGCGCACAAACCAACGCACCGCGCGCGTCAGCACCGCCGGCCAGGCAAGTCATAACTCCCGCTGGCTCGGTCTCGAACCGCCGGAGGCGCTCGAGTTCTGCGACCGCCACGGCGTGGTCGTCCGTCGCAACACCACCCTCGACGGCGAGACCATCGGTTACCAGTTCAGCGAGAAGGATCCCGAGACGCGCCGCCAACAGGACGGTTCGGAGCTCAAGCTCGCCCTGATGCGTAACTGGCGCGAGCAGTGCGTCGCCCAGGTCCGGGGCGAACGCAACCATCCCTCCATCCAGATCTGGTCCCTGGAAAACGAGTTCGCCTACATCAACCTCATCAACCTCCTCGGCAACTCGCCGAACATGGACCTCTACGAGGAGGAGATCACCCGCACCCACGACGCCGTGCTGGCGGCGGACCCCACGCGCCCGGCGATGATCGACGGCGGCGGCGCCCTGAAGCAGAACACCCTCGGAGTCCAGGGGGACCACTATGTGGCCACGCTCGATGCCCGGTATCCCGACCTCGCCTACGAACCGTTCGTCGAAGGGGGCGGACGCGGGCGGTGGAAATGGGACCAACAGCGGCCCCGGTTCGTCGGCGAGGATTTCTACGCGGCGGGCATCAACCCGGCGGACTACGCCATGTGGGGTGGCGAAGTCGCCTTCCAGGGCAAAGCCGCCACCCGCGACGCGATCGCCATCTGCTACCGGATGCTGACCGAAGGCTACCGTTGGGGCGGGCACTACGCGGCCTGGCAGCTGTGGCTCGGGGACGAGGGCGGACCCACCCAGTGGGGGGCAAACCACCCGCGCGCCGCCCTCGTGCGCGAGTGGAACTGGACCTTCGGCGCCGCGCGCCGGATCCCCCGAACCTTCGGCGTCTTCAACGACACCCGGTTCCCCGACCCGATCCTCTTCACCCGACGGCTCCTGCTCGACGGCCGGGAGGTCCACGCCATGACTTCCACCCACCACGTCAGCCCAGGCACGGCGGAGAAGTTCCAGGAGGAGTTCCTCCTGCCCCGCGTGTCCACGCGGCAGGAGGGCGAGTTCATCCTCACCCTCAGCGTCGGCGGGCGGGAGGTCTTCCGCGACACCAAGGCCGTGTCAATCCTCCCCGCTCCCGTGCCGGACAACCTCGCCGCCCGCACCGTCGCCGTGTTCGATCCTTCCGGCGAAACCACCGCCTACCTCACCAGCGCCGGCGTGCCGTTCACCAGCATCCTCTCCCTCGAACCGATGCCCGACGAGGCCAGGGTGCTCGTGGTGGGACGTGACGCGATCGCGGCGACCAACAGCACCTCGACCCGGCTCGCCGCCTACGCCTCCGCCGGCCGGGCCGTCCTCGTCCTGGATCAATCCCATCCACTGAAATTCCAGGCGGTCCCGGCCGAACTGGATCTCGCGCCCCCGACGAGGAAGAACGATTTCGGGACGGAGATACCCACGGCGGAAGGACGCACCGCCTTCCTCGAGGACGCCTCACACCCGGCGTTGCGCGGGTTGAAGGACAAGGACTTCTTCACCTGGGGGCCCGACCGCCTGGTGTTCCGCCATGCCTACACCAAACCCGCACGCGGCGGTAAGAGCCTCGTCCAGTGCGGTCCCAGGCTCGCCTACTCGGCGCTGGTCGAGGTGCCCGTCGGCAAGGGCGTCCTGTACCTTTGCCAACTGGGCCTGGGCAAGGAACTCGCAGGGAACCCGGTGGCCCAGCACGTGCTGCTCAACCTCATCCACTGCGGCGCCTCCTACCAACTCGAACAGGCCGAGGTGGCCGCGGTCATCACCGACGACCACCTGAACGCGGCGGTCGAGGCGATCGGACTCCAGTATGCCAGGTCCGCCGATCCCCTGGCCGCCGTCCAGGACGCGGGCAGGAAGATCGCCCTCGTCTCCGCGACTCCGGCCAATTTGAAGTTGCTGGCCGATCATCACGACGCCCTCCAGTCCTTCTGGCAACGCGGCGGCACGCTGATGCTCTTCGGCCTACCGCCGGAGGGCCTCGCCGACTACCACCGCCTCGTCGGCATCCATCACGTCCTCCGGCCCTTCGGACAGGAGCGCATCACCTTCCCCGCCGTCCGCCACCCGCTCACCGCCGGCCTCACCACCGGCGACATCGTGATGCTCTCCGGCAAGCGGATCTTCGGCTGGACCGCCGATGAATACGTGGCCCCGGACGTCTTCAGCCACGTCGTGGATCTGGAAGACCTCGCGCCGTTCGCCCGAAGCCGCTTTCCCGGATACGGCAACATCGTCAACGGATTCGTCGGCTCGGACGGCTGGCCGTTGATCATCGACTTCGAACCCCCGAAGGACGGCACCCCCTTCGAGATCCACCTCGATCTGCCGCAGGAGGAAACCATCGTGGAGTACACCCACGATCCCTCGGTGAACTACCTGCCCACCACCCGCATCGCCCTGCTCTTCGACGGCCAGGATCGGGTCGAGTACGACCTCCCGCCCACGGGAGAAGCCCAGACCTTCACCCTGGACCCGCCGCGCCGGGCCCGCCGGGTGACGATCCAGCTCGTCGCCTGGCTGTCCGATCCCGCCAAGCGACCACTGATCGGCATCGACAACATCGCTCTCAAGGTCCAGCGCTACCCCGAATGGCGGAGCATGGTGAAACCCATGCTCAACTCTGGCGGACTCGTGCACTACCCGAAGGGCAACGGCGGGGTGATTCTCTGCAACCTCAGGTTCCAGGCCACCGAGGCCGTGCCCGCCAACCAGGCCAAGAAGCGCGCTATCCTGGCCACCCTGCTCCGAAACCTGAAGGCACCCTTCGCCGGCGGGCGGACGGTCATCGCCGGCGCGAACCTCGCCTACACCACGCTGGACCTCCACACCAAGGCCACCACCTACAAGGACGAACGCGGCTGGTTCGGCGACCCGCGCCGAACCCTCAAGGCCCTGCCGCCCGGCGACCACGTGTTCGCGGGAGTGAAGTTCAACGTCTACGAAATGCCCACCTCACCCGTCCCCCAGGTGCTCATGCTCGGCGGCCGCGGAGTGCCGGGCAACCTGCCCAGGGAAATCACCGGCATCCCGGTCCACCTGAAGGCCGACGCGCTCTTCTTCCTCCATGCCGCACGCCTGGACCGCCGCCTCACCGAACGCGAGCGCGGCGAGAGAAAACGCTTCGAGCTCTGCAAGTACGTCATCCGCTACGCCGACGACCAGGTGGTCGAGGTGCCCGTGATCGCCGAGGTGGACATCGACCATTTCCAGCAGCGCGAGCCGAAAGCGCTCCCCGGCGCCCAGATCGCCTGGACGGGAAGGTTCGAGGGCACGGACGAATTCGCCGTGGTGTACGCCCAGCAATGGAACAACCCGCGCCCCGACGCCGAGATCAAGTCTCTGGATCTGGTCCAGGGTCCGGACAGTGACCGCGGCGTCCCCGCGTTGCTGGCCGTAACGGCCGCGAGCGCTCGGTGAGGAGCCCCCCCGGACACCCCCTCAAACCGCTTCCACGATCGCCTCGTGCGTGCTGTGACCGAGGATGCGGACCCGCGCCCCCTTCCCCACCATCTCCCCTTGCGTGACCACGTCGAGGATGACCTCGCCAAACTGGGCCTTGCCTCCCGGGTGCAACGGTGAGATCGCGGTCCCTTCCTTGCCGATCTGGATCGCGTTCGAACGCTCCCTCGCCAGGTCGGTGGCTCCTCCGCTGACCCCGTGCGAGACCAGCACCCGGTAGGCCGGCGTGCGCGGCAGGACCACCCCCAGCACCCAGACTCCGAGCATCGCGATGCCCGCCGCCAGCGCCAGATTGCGAACGGGTAACTGCAGTTGCGGCAGCGTGGGCACCGCCGACATCCCCGGGTACAGGTCCGCCGCCGCCATCACGATCGACACCAGGATCAGCAGCGAGCCCGAGATGCCGAGGACCAGCGTTCCCGGCAGCACGAAGATCTCGAGCCCGATGAGGATCACCCCAAAGATGAACACGAGGACCCACTCCATGCCCGACAACCCGGCGATGTACCCGCCGGCGAAATAGAGCAGCAGCGCCGCCACGGCGATGGAACCGGGAACCCCGAAGCCCGGGGTCTTGAACTCGAGGTAAATCCCGAGCAATCCCAGAGCCAGCAGCAGGGGGCTCAGGGTATTGAGCCAGAACGCCGCCTGCTCCACCCCCGTGGGCTCCACCATGATCCGCGTGGCCCCGGCATAGCCGAGTTGCTCCAGGAGCGATTCGAGGCTCGGTGCCGTCCCCGAGGAAAGCAGCGGTCGGGGCGGGTCACCGTACTCCTTGGCCGCCTCCCGACTGGTCAGGGTCAGAATCTGGCCCTTCGGGTTGATCATCTTGCCGTCGATCTCGAGTTCCTTGTTCCGGTCGATCATCGCCTCGATGACCTCAAGGTTGTGCCCGTGCTTCTCCGCCTTGGACCGAATCAACGCCTTGATCCCCGACGTCATCTTGGCCTCGACCGTCTCCGGCAACTGCGCCGCGCCTCCTCCGGGCATCATCATCATCGGTGCCGCCGCCCCGATGACCGACTCCTCCGCCATGTAGATCCGCTGGGTCGCCACCGCGATGAACGCACCAGCGGAAAACGCCTTGTGGTTGACGTAGGTGACCGTCTCACCGGGAAACCGGCCGAGGATCCCGATGATCTCCTCGGTCACGTCCACCCGCCCGCCGTTCGTGTCCAAATCCACCACGAGAAGGTCCGCCTTCGCTTCCATGGCCTCCTTCACCCCCCGGCGCACCACATAGGCCATCGGCGGCATGATGTCGTCGCGGATCGCCAGGACGCAGACCACCTTCGCGCGCGGCCCGATGGCCACCCCTTCCACCCTCGCCGTCGTTCCGGTGGACCCCGCGGAAGGAGCCGGGTCGACCGTATCCCCACCCCGCCCCGCCGTGCCCACGCCCACCCCCCACCCCACCCCCCACCACACGATTCCCAGCACCAACCATGGCCAACCCTTCATGGTGAGACCATGGGCCGCTCCCGGACGGTCCGCAAGGGGCCGGGGCCAAACACCCCTTGTTCAACAGGCCTGCTCCGGACCAAAGTCCGCCGCCATGACCCTTGCGGAACTGCGCCAGGCCATCGATTGCTGCGACGAGAAGATCGTCCACCTCCTCAACGAGCGCACCCGCCATGTCCTCGGGATCGGCGAGCTCAAGCGGGCCGCCGGCCAGGAGATCTACGCCCCCCAGAGGGAACGCGCCGTGCTCCAGCGCATCTGCAAGGCCAACGAGGGCCCCATCACCGACGAATCGCTCCGCTTCATCTACCGCGAGATCATGTCCAGCGCCCTCGCCCTCGAGAAGCAGATGGCGATCGCCTACTTCGGGCCCGAGGCCACCTTCACCCACCAGGCCGCCATCCGCCGG
>JBBQML010000293.1:0-6285 GCA_038328885.1 Verrucomicrobiota bacterium
GTAGTAGTCATGCCCGGACGGACGGAGGAGCTGACGGTCGAAGGAGGCCGCGGGCAGATCGGGGAAGATCCGGTGCCGGAACGGGCCCAGGCCGCCCTGGTTGAGCGCATGAAGAC
The DNA here is from genome assembly GCA_038328885.1 of Verrucomicrobiota bacterium. Classification (GTDB taxonomy): domain Bacteria; phylum Verrucomicrobiota; class Verrucomicrobiia; order Limisphaerales; family CAIMTB01; genus CAIMTB01. Next base: position 117 of record JBBQML010000293.1, read on the forward strand.
GCAGGGCCTTGAGCGGGAAGTTGAACGAGGTGTTGCCGTGCATCCGGATGCCGGATTCCTGCGCCAGGACCCGGGTCCCGTCGGTTTCGAAGAACTCGACGTGGACCGGCCGTTCCCAGTCGTCCCCGGTCTGCGCGTAGTTGCCGCCCGGAGCATTGCCCACCACGTAGATGCCGGTGTCGGGATCGAAGAAATGGATCTCAGCCCCGTCGTCGGGGGCGGTGAGGGCCAGCAGGAACGTGTTGGTGTGGAAGCCCGCCGGGCTGGAAAAGGTCGGCGCCGAGAGCAGAACCGTGGCGCCGAAGGTCAGGTTGGAGGCACCGGGAGTGGGCTCCGCGAAGAGGTGGAGGGACTCGGCGCCGTCGGGTTGGCGTCCCCAGGCCACATCGCGGGGCAGGGCGGGTTGCTTGAGGTCGCCGCTGAGCGACCAGCCTTTCAGATCGACCGGCAAGGGCCCGGGGTTGTGCAGCTCGATCCAGTCGGGTCGATCCCCCTGGTCGTCGGTGAGACCGCGCTGGTTGGAACTGACCACCTCGTTGAGCCGGAGCTGAGCGGAGGCCGGGAAGGCGATCCACAGCGCGAGCCAGATCCCGAGGAAGCGAAGCCTCCCGGGTTTCGTGGTGCTGATGGGACCGGGACTGGGAGAGGCCACTGGGCCAATTTTTCGTAAGGGACGCCGGCGCCGCAACGCCCAAGGCGCCAAATCCTCGCGGCGGTCCACGATTGGAATTCAGCAGGCGGACGCTGGGGGGGCGGGATTGCTGGTGACCTGCCCGGGTGCTTGACGGTAGGGCCTCGGTTTTCTAGCTTGCCCGACCCGCTCCGGCTGGAGGGCTCTGGCGCAACGGGGTGTGAGGAAACGGGGTGTGAGGATTTGGCAACCAAAGGAATTTACGCGTGAACGTGTCTCTGGAGCAGTTGGCGCCCTGCAAGGTGCTGTTGAAGGTGGAAGTCGAAGCGGCCGTGGTCGATGAAGCATTCGATCGCGCGACCGCGGATTACCAGAAGCAGGCCAAGCTCACCGGTTTCCGGCCCGGCAAGGCGCCCACCTACCTGGTGACCCGCACCTTCGGGCCCGAGATCGACCGGGAGGTTCGCCGAAACCTGCTGGCCGACAATTACCGCGGCGCCCTCAAGGAGAAGGACCTGCGCGCCCTGGGCAACCCGGAGATCGAGGAGATCCAGTTCGGCCGCGGGAAGAGCTTCCAGTTCGCCGCCACGCTCGAGACCGAACCGGTCTTCGAACTGCCGGAGTACAAGGGCATCCCGGTCGAGGTGGAGGTCCGTGCGGTCACGCCGGAGGACACCGAGCGCGGCGTGCAGGCGATCCGCGAACAGCGGGGGGATTTCGCCGATGTGGCGCGACCGATCGCCAGCGGCGATTACGTGGTCGTGAACTACACCGGCACCTGCGAGGGCAAACCGATCACCGACCTGGTTCCCACCGCCAAGGGTCTGACGGCGCAGAAGGATTTCTGGATGAAGGTCGAGCCGGCACATTTCATTCCGGGTTTCACGGACCAGTTGATCGGGGCGTCCGCGGGCGAGAAGCGCACGGTCAACGTGACCTTTCCCGCGGATTTCGTGGTCCCCGGCCTCGTCGGCAAGGACGGCGTCTACGAAGTGGACGTGGTGCAGGTCAAGGAACGCCGCCTGCCCGAGCTTACCGACGAATTTGCCAAGCAGTTCGGGGTCGAGACCGTCGAAGCCCTCCGCGAAGGCATTCACAACGACCTCGACAACGAGCTGAAGCACAAGCGGATCACCTCGATCCGCAACCAGCTCATCCAGGGACTCCTGGACCGCGTGCAATGCGAACTGCCGGAGTCGATCGTCCAGCACGAGACGCGCAATGTCGTCCGCGACATCGTCAACCAGAACCAGCAGCGTGGGGTGACGAAGGAGGCGATTCAGGAGCATCGCGACGAGATCTTCTCTGCGGCGAACACGAGCGCCAAGGATCGGGTCAAGGCTGCCCTGATCCTGAACCGCATCGCGGAGATGGAAGGCATCAAGATCAAGGACGAGGAAGTGCTCCAGAGGGTCGCCGTGATTGCCCAGCAGCGCCAGGAGCGCCCGGAGAAGGTGCTCAAGGAATTCCAGCAATCCGGCCAGATCAATGCCATTGTGGAGCAGATTCTCACCGGCAAGGTCCTGGATTTCATGCAGCTCCAGGCGCTCATCGCCGAGGTCCCGATCCGCACCCCGGCGCCTCCCCAGGCGGGCTGAGGGGTGGCATCGTGCCGTGGTGTCCGGCCCGGACGGGGGGGATCCACGCCATTCAATGAATGGGGTCGTCACGGTCTTGTACGAGGATGACGACCTGCTGGTGATCAACAAACCGGCCGGGCTCGTCTGTCACCCGACGAAGGGGGACGCCCTCTCGAGTCTGATCAGTCGCCTGCGGCTTTACCGTGGCGAGGCTCCGGTTTTTTTGGTGAACCGCCTCGATCGCGAGACCAGCGGGGTGACCCTCGCCGCGAAGTCGGCGGCCGCCGCCGGCGAACTGGGCCGACGGTTCGGGGCCCGCGCCGTGACGAAGGAGTACCTCGCCGTGGTCCATGGGCATCCGCTCGCTTCGGGGTGGGAAATCGACGCGCCCCTGGGTCGCGATGAGACCAGCGGCGTCGCCATCAAGGATCAGGTGCGGCCGGATGGGGTGCCGGCCCGGACGCGGGTTGCGGTGCTGCGGCGTTTCTCGCGACAAGGCCGGCCCTTCAGCCTCATGCAGGTCGAGCCTTTGACCGGTCGCAAGCATCAGATTCGCCTGCATCTCGCCCACAGCGGACATCCGATCGTGGGCGACAAGATCTACGGGGGGGATCCGCTGCGCTATCTCCGGTTCGTAGAGGGACGCCAGACCGAGGCCGACCGGGCGGCGCTCCTCCTCGACCACCAGGCTCTGCACGCGTCTTCCCTGTCGCTGGAGTGGCAGGGGCGACAGCATCGCTTCGAGGCTCCGGCCGAGCCCTGGTTCTTCGCGTTTCTCCAGGAGGCTGGGGGACAGGAAGCAATCCCCCCGTCGGCGAGTTGTGAGCCGTGACCTGAGGCTCCCGTCCCTTGCACCGCGGGCGAGGTGGGCTCAGGTTTGGAACCATGAACTGTGTCCGGGCGACCACGCCCATTCGCAACAGCCCGATCGTGTTCCTGGTGGGGCTGTTGCTGGGGTGGGTTCTCACGGCCCCGTCCGGCGGGGCGGAGCCGCGAACGGTTGCGCCCGGCACACCTCCCGCCCAGGCGGTCGCGCCCGGTGCGGGAGCGGTGGTTGGGGTGGACGAGTGGCTAGCGCGCGCGCGCGCAATGCAGCAGCGAGGGCTGATGAAGCAGGCGGTCGACTTGGCCGGCAAGGCGGTGGAGGCGGCACCCCGGGATCCCAGGCCGTGGCATTATCGGGCGATGCTTCGGGAGCGTCTCCGACAACTCGCTCCGGCCGAGGCCGACCTCTCGAAGGCCCTGGAACTTGCACCCACCGAGCCTGCGATCTGGTTCGACCGGGGGGTGCTCCGGCTCCGGTTGGGGGATTACCCGGGGTCGGTGGCCGATCTGGACCGTTACGCGGAGCTGCGGCCGGGGCGGGCGGGTGATCTATGGCAACGGGGAATCGCGCTGTTCTACGCGGGTCGTTTCGAGGAAGGCCGGCGGCAGTTCGAGTTGCATCGGACGGTGAATCCCCGGGACGTGGAGAATTCGGCGTGGCATTTCTGCTGCGTGGCGCGGACCTCCGGCTTTGCGGCTGCCAGATCTCAACTTATTCCGGTGGAAGGTGATACGAGGGTTCCGATGCGTGAGATCCAAGCCCTGTTCGCGGGGACCCTTCTGCCCGGGGACGTCCTCACGGCGGCGGAGGCGGCGCAGCCCGAGCGTCGGCGGGAGGAGGGGCGTTTCTATGCCCAGCTCTACCTGGCGCTCTACCACGGTGCGGAGGGCCGGCCTGAACTGGAAGTGAGGCATGCCGCCGAGGCGGCCAGGTTGGGGAAGGATTTCGGGATCATGGGCGAGATAGCCGGGTTGCACGCCAGTTGGGTGGCGGGCGAGTTGCGGAAGCGGGGCCGCTGACCGCGCCTTGGCGGAATGGCGCAAGTGTGCTTGTGTAGGGCTCAACCTCATCGCGGGGGATCTCTATGCAACCATATCGATTTCGGGTCGTTCGGCAGTGGGTTCTCGCGGGGATGTTCGCCTGGATGGTTCAGGCCCTCGGCCTCGGCCTCGGTTTCGGTGTCGCGGATGCCGCGGAGCCAGCCGCGGGAGCCCCGCGAATTCTGGCGATCGAGCGGGACGGATCGGCCGTCCTCATCCGAGCCTCGGTGCCCGCCGGGGTGGCTCGGGTCGTCCTCGAAGGGTCCAGTCGCAGCGGGTTGCGCGCGTGGGTGCCGCGCGGAGTACACCGGACCGGGGGCGAGGCCACCGAGGTGACCTTCCGCCTGATCAATGCCGCCGGGTTCGAGTTGTTCCGGGTCCGGGCGGACGCCACCGATCCCCTCCCGGCCGCCTTCTATTCAGGTTCGACCAATTTTCCGGGCGAAGCCTTGGGTGATGGGGCGGTGTTCCGGAACGCGTTGGGGGTGTCGGGTGAGGACGCGCTCACACCCAATGCCGGAGGCGGCGAGACGGTTGCGCGCGACGTCGTGGAGTCCGACATCTGGGTCGTCCGCGGGGATACCCTCTATTTCTTCAACCAGTATCGGGGCCTCCAGACCATCGATCTCGTCGATCCCGACGCGCCGAGGCTGAAGGCGACGTTCGCGTTGCCGGGCGTGGGGGAGCAGATGTACCTCCTCGATGACCGGCATGTGGTGTTGCTTGCCCAGGATTCCTGCCGGCAGTGGGGGACCGATTCTGCCTCTGAGGTCATCGTGGTGGATGTGCTTGCGGCCCCACCGGTGGAACTCGCACGGCTCCCGGTGAAGGGCACTGTGGTGGAAAGTCGCCTCGTCGGGAGCGCCCTCTACGTGGCAAGCCAGTCCTGGGAGCCGACCGGAGACGCTGCCGGCTCCTGGCAGGCCGGCACCCATGTCGCCGCGTTTGACCTCGCCAACCCCGCTGCGCCCGTGCCGCGAAAGCCGCTCTGGTTCCCCGGGTCCGGGAGTGTGGTCACCGCCACCGACCGCTTTCTCTTCGTCGCGATCACGGATTATTCGCAGAACTGGCCATGGAAGTCCGACCTGCAGGTCGTGGACATCACCGCGCCCGATGGCTCACTCGCGGAGTTTGCGCGCATCCCGCTCGCGGGCAGGGTGCCGGACAAGTTCAAGATCGACCTCCTCGACGACGTGCTCCGGGTGGTGGTGGAAGCGACGGAGACGGCCAACAGCGGCCGCTTCGTGACCGTGCTCGAGACCCTTCGCCTGGCGGACCCGCGGGCGATGGGGCCCTCGGCCTACGCGCGGCTCGACCGCCTGGAACTCGGCCGTGGCGAGCGGCTTTTTGCCACCCGGTTCGATGGGCCGCGCGCCTACGTGGTGACCTTCCTGCGCATCGATCCCTTGTGGGTGGTGGACCTTTCGGATCCCGAGGACCTCAAGATTGCCGGCGAACTCGAAATCCCGGGCTGGTCCACGTTCATCCGGCCGTTGGGGGACCGGTTGCTGGCCCTGGGGGTCGACGATACCCGTGGATCCCGGGTCGCCGTGCAGTTGTTCGACGTCAGCAACCCCGCCAAGCCAGCGCTGCTGTCGAAAGTCCCGTTGGGTGAGTCCTCCTCCTGGAGCGAGGCCAACCACGATGAGAAGGCGTTCGGCATCGTGACCGAGGCCGGGCTGCTGTTGGTTCCGGTCAGCGAGTGGAACGGGGAGGGTGGGCGGAACGGGGTGCAGTTGATCGACCTGGGACGCGACACCTTGACCAAGCGCGGGTTGCTCAAGAGCGAGGATCTGGTGCCCCGGCGGGCGACCTTCCACCACGACCGGGTGCTGGCGATTTCGGGGCGGCGGATGGTCTGCGCGGATGTGACTGACCGCGATCAACCGAAAACCACCGCCACCCTGGAGCTCTCTTATCCCGTGGAACGTGTGCTGGTGGCGGACGGTCACCTGATCGAGTTCTACGCCGGCAACCTCCGGGTCCGCCCCGTGGCGGATACCAGTCCAGCCGGTCCGCTCATTCCCCTCGGCGACCTCCCGGTCCTCGGCGCGACGATACGGGCGGGTCGCCTGCATCTGTTGCAGGGTCG
>JBBQML010000294.1:0-6282 GCA_038328885.1 Verrucomicrobiota bacterium
GGGCGCGCGCAGTGCCGCGGCCCGCCGGCTGTGGGTTCCCCTCCTGCGTGATTTCGAAACCGGGCCGGATCGCCAGGGGATGAAGTGGGAGCGCGAGGACCGCATTTTCGAGTTCGGCTGGCGTGCCGGCGACTGGGGGGCTTTGGCTCGCCGTTACGCCCAGGCCTGTCGGCGGGTACCCCCGCTGGCCCGCCAGGCAGGCGAGCTCGCCGCTGCCGTCACGGACCAGCAAGGGGTTGAGCGTCTGCGCGAGACCTGTTACCGGCGCAGCCGGATCCTCGACGAGGCGCTGGTCCGCGCGCGCAGCTTCGACTTCGACGCGCTGCGGTCCGCGCTCGAGGACCTCGCCGCCAGCTTCCCTGGGAGCTTCCCGGGTGACGCCCTGGCTCGCTTTGTCCACGCGCGGGAGGTTCTGGTGGCGGCGCTCGCGAAGTTCCAGCCCGACGAGCTTCAAACCTGGGTCGGACTCGAGCAGGCGATGCTGGTTCTGGAGGCCTTTCGACGCGAGGCGCTCCTGGCGAATCCGCTGCTGGACTTCGACCGATTGCTCGCGCTCAGGCGCGTTCCGCGCGGCGGGGCGCGACGCACCAGTTGGGAGGGATTCGGCTATGGCGAATACCTCGGGATCCCACGCCAAAGCTCCTGGAACTATGGCACCATGCCCGACGTGGACCGCTGGACCAACGAGGTCGTCGTGCTTTCCCCGGTGGGACCCGACGGCACGCTGACGACCTTCTACCGCCCTCCCGGCACCCGTCTGGTCAACGACCTCGAACTGCACTGGGACGCCGACAAGCTCCTGTTCTCCATGCCGGACACGAACCGCAACTGGCAGGTCCACGAATTGGAGCTGGCCTCTACCGGGCCTTTGGCCTCCCAGCCTCCCCGCCAACTCACGCCTGGTATCCAGCGCGACGTCCACAACTACGACGGCCTTTACCTCCCCAACGGCGAGATTCTCTTCCTCTCCACCGCGCCGTTGCAGGGCGTGCCCTGCAACGCGGGCGTCATCGTCGGCATGATGTACCGGATGGGACCGAACGGGGAACGCATCCGCCAGTTGACCTTCGAGCAGGACCACGATTACACGCCCAGCGTGCTCAACAATGGCCGTGTGCTGTATCTGCGCTGGGATTACACGGACACCCCGCATGTCTGGAACCGGTTGCTGATGTCCATGAATCCCGACGGCACCGGCCAGATGGAGTACACCGGCGCGAATTCATACTGGCCCAACGCCATGTTTTTCGCCCGCGCGGTTCCGAATCACCCGACCCAAGTGGTGACCATCGTCACGGGGCACCACGAGGGACGCGTGGGGGAGTTATTCCTCTTCGATCCCGCCCTGGGCCGCCACGAGACGGAGGGCGTGGTGCAACGCATCCCGCGCCAGGGCCCCCCCGTGCTGGCGAAGATCGAAGACAAGTTGACGGAGCACAGTTGGCCGAAGTTCCTCCATCCCTGGCCGCTGTCGGAGAAGTATTTCCTCGTGTCGTGCAAGCCCGACCCGGACGCGCTCTGGGGCATCTACCTGGTGGATGTATTCGACAACCGCGTGCTCGTGCGGGAGGAGGAGGACGTGGCGTTGCTCGAACCGGTGCCGCTGACGCGGCGACTCAGGCCACCGGTCATCGCGGACAAGGTCCAGCCCGACAACCCGAACGCGCTCGTCTACATGGAGGATGTCCACAGCGGTCCTGGCCTCCAGGGCGTCCCGCGCGGCACGGTGAAGGCGCTGCGCCTGTTTACGTACCACTTCGGGTACCAACGGCTCGCCGGCATCGACCATCGCGTTGGTGCCGACGGCCCATGGGAGGCGAAGCGTGTGCTGGGTACGGTTCCGGTGGAGGCGGACGGCTCGGCTCTGTTCCTCGTGCCGGCCAGGACGCCGATCTCCTTCCAGCCGCTCGATGCCGAAGGCAAGGCCGTGGCGCTGATGCGCAGTTGGATGAGCGCACAACCGGGCGAGAACGTGGCCTGCGTGGGTTGCCATGATCGCCAGAGCAGCGCGCCTCCCATCGCGGGCCGGCGCCTGGCGCTCGCCGGGCCTGTCCGCCGCATCACCCCGTGGCACGGCGCGCCCCGCGGCTTCGGTTTCGTGCACGAAGTCCAGCCCGTGCTCGACAAATACTGTGTCGGTTGCCACGACGGCGGTGCGCCCGAGGCGGCGAGAGGGCGGGATCGGGAGGGCGTCGCGGGTGGGTTCACGAGTTCGCCGCCACCGACGCCCCACGCCCTTCCCGACCTGCGTCGCGACCAGGGCGCCTTCGTCGTCTATCGCGGTGGGCAACTCGACGGCCAGGTTTTGTCCCGTGAGAGGAAGGGCCTGCTCGGCGAGTACGGTGCGGTGTTCGATCCGAGCTACGTGGCCCTGCGCCGGTACGTGCGGGTCGGCGGCTTGGAGAGTGACCTGCACTTGCTGCCGCCGCGTGAGTTCGCCGCCGACACCAGCGAATTGATCCAGATGCTCGCCAAGGGCCATTACAACGTGAAGCTCGACGCCGAGGCTTGGGACCGGTTGGTGACGTGGATCGACCTCAACGCGCCCTGCCATGGCACTTGGACCGAGACGACGAAGATCCCTGGCGACCAGTGCCAGCGGCGGCTCGAACTGCGCCGGCTCTACGGCGGCCTGGTGGAGAACGGCGAGGCGATCCCCGATCTCGACAGCGACTACGACCTGCCCTCGCCCGTGATCCCGAAGCCCGAACCATTACCGGGCGCGGTGGAGGTCACCGTACCTGGCTGGCCATTCGAGGCCGCGGAGGCGAAGTCCCGACAGGCGGCAGCCGGGCCGGTTACACGCGCCGTGGACCTCGGCGGCGGAACCACCCTGGAGTTTGCGCGCATCCCCGCTGGTTCCTTCGTCATGGGCGATGCGAAGGGCGCACCGGACGAACGCGGCCGGACAGTTCAGTGGTTTGACCGAGCCTTCTGGATGGCGAAGTGCGAGCTGACGAACGAGCAGTTTGCGAAGTTCGATCCTCGCCATGACAGCCGCTTCGAGCACCGCAGTTCCTGGTGGTTTGACGAGGAATACACCGGTTGGCCGCTGAACCGGCCCCGGCAGCCGGTCGTGCGCGTCTCCTGGGACCACGCCACGGCGTTCTGCCGCTGGCTCTCCGGGCGACTCGGCGAGCGAGTCACCCTGCCAAGCGAGGCCCAATGGGAGTGGGCCTGTCGCGCCGGCACGGCCACCCCGCTGAGCTATGGCGACCTGGACACGGATTTCTCGCCCTTCGCGAACCTGGGCGATGCCAACCTCCGCAGACTGGCCGACGAGGGCTGGCGCCCGAAGGCACCCGATCTGGTCGCCAAGGACAGCCGTTTCGACGACGGCGCGCTGGTCACCGCGGAGATCGGGAGCTATACGGCGAACGCCTGGGGCCTGCACGATATGCACGGCAATGCCGCCGAGTGGACACTCTCGAACGACCCGTCCAGCGGCCGGAAAGTCGTTCGTGGCGGATCCTGGCGTGATCGTCCCAAGCTCTGCCGCAGCGCCAGCCGCTGGGCCTACGACCCGTGGCAGCGCGTTTTCAACGTGGGCTTCCGGGTGATCATCGAGGAGGAGGGCGGGCAGGAGGCCACCGCCCGCTGACGGCGTGGATCCCGCGTTGTGGAGCCAGAGCAGCCTGCTGACTGACCCGTAAAGCAATCCGACCTATGAGAACCACCCGACGAAAATTCCTCTCGGCTGCGGGCGCCGCGGCGCTGGCAGCGCCTTGGGTGCCGACGTCCTCGTGCGGCACCGAAACCGGGAACGCAGGCGGTGCACGCCTGCAGGGGCCCGAGTCGAGGCGGGCCAGGCTCGATGAAATCCTTCGCCAGCCGGTGCTCAAGAGGGAGCTGTTCACCAGCCCGGTCATCCTCCAGAGCGTCGAACTGCTGAAGCACGAAAACAGTTACCTCTGTCGCGTCCGGTCCGCCGACGGCGCCGAGGGGATTTCGGTCGCGCACAGCGGCATGAGCCTGCTCCACCCGATTTTCCTCCGCAACCTGGTGCCATTCTTCGTGGGGAAGGATGCCCGCGATTTGGACCGGATCCTGGAGAAGGTCTATGTGTACGGCTTCAACTTCCGCTACAACGGGATTTCCCTGGGACTGCCGCTGGCCACCCTCGAGTTCGCCGTTCTCGATCTGCTGGGGCGGATGGCCGGCCGATCGATGGGGCAGTTGATCGGTCAAATCCATCACCCGGAGGTGCCGATCTACATCGCCACCGAGTGGCGGGAGCGCCCGCTGGAGGAAACCGTGGAGCGGATCCAGCACGCGGTGGCGGAGCACGATGCCAGGGCCCTCAAGATCAAGGTCGGTTACCTGATGTTCATGACCACCGACATGGACGCCCGCGGCCCCGTGGGGAAAACCGAGCGGCTCATCCCATTGCTGCGGGAACGGTTCGGCCCGGACATGGCGCTCTATGCGGATGCCAATGGCTACTACGACGTCAGCGAGGCAATCCGGGTTGGGAAGCTGCTCGAGGAAAGCAGGTATGCCTACTTCGAGGAGCCCGTCATGTACGACGACTTCGAAGCCATCAAGCGGGTCGCGGACGCGCTGACGATCCCGATCGCGAACGGCGAACAGGATCAGGGCTTCGTCAACTTCCGCTGGCTCCTCGCCAACGAGGGCATCGAGATCGTGCAGCCGGACAGCTACTACTTCGGTGGATTGATCCGATCCGTGAAGGTCGGGCGGATGGCCGCGGCGTTCGGAAAGGCGATCGTGCCACACATGTCAGGAGGCGGTCTGGGTTTCCTGTACAACTGCCACCTCGTGTCCGTGCTGCCCAATGCCGGGGCCCACCACGAGTTCAAGGGTTTGAAGACCGAGGTGCCGTTCGAGTGTCGGACCTCGCCACTCAAGGTGGTGGGCGGGAGGATCAAGGTCCCCACCGGCCCCGGGCTGGGGGTGGAGATCGATCCGGAGTTCATCAGGAAACACCGCCCGGTCTCGGCCTGAGCCCGGAGCGGGAAGCCGGGCGACTGGCGGCAGATTTCTCGACTTTCTGGAAGAAGTGCGGTCAAAGGGGTGGAACATCCTATGAGATCAAGCCTTCCGGTCAGTCGTCGCGGGTTTCTTAAACGCACCACCACCCTCCTCGGCGGCGCCGCCGGGGCCAGTTACCTTGGGATGCCCTCCCTGCGTGGGGCGGACGCACCGAACGCAAAACTGGGCGTCGCCGTCATCGCCGCCGACGGGATGGGGGGATACAGCTTCGATTCCGCGATGCGGGAGCGTTTTGTCGCGGTCTGTGATGTGGACGACAACCGCTTGGCTGCCAAGCTCAAGCTGTTTGGGGAGAAGGTGAAGGATCAGCCCGCGCCCAAGGCCTACTACGACTATCGGAAGATGCTGGACGAATGCCACCGGGACATCGACGTCGTGCTCATTGCCACGCCCGATCATCACCATGCCCCGGCTGCCATCCGGGCCATTCACCTCGGCAAAGCTGTGTTTGCCCAGAAGCCGTTGGCCCACAACATCTACGAGTGTTACGCCCTGGCCAAGGCCGCGCGGGAGAAAAAGGTGCTCACGCAGATGGGCAACCAGGGGCATTGCAGCAACACGATTCGCAAGGCCTGCGAGTATATCTGGGCCGGAGCCATCGGCAACGTGACCGAAACCCACTCGCTCCTGGGCCGGGACTTCGGCGGCAATGGCGGTCGCCCCGCCAGCAAACCCGTTCCGGCCGGATTGCACTGGGACGAATGGATCGGACCCGCGCCCTATCGCGACTACCACGACGGTCTCCACACCTTCAGTTGGCGCAACTGGCGCCACTTCGGCACCGGGACGATCGGCGACATGGCCTGTCACAACCTGGACGCCCTCTTTTGGGCGCTCAAAATCGGCGAGGCCAAACACTTCACGGTGGAATGCCTGCAGACCAAAGGTGGCAGCGAGGAGATGTATCCCCAAAGCAACGTCGTCCGCTACGAAGTCCCGGCCAGGGCCGGCATGGTGCCCGTCAAAGTCCACGTCTACGACAACGCGGCGCTCAGGCCCGAAATCATGAAGGACGCCGAGAAGAAGTATGACCTCAAGTTCAGCGAAGACACCCTGTTCGTCGGGGACAAGGGCCTTTTCCGCACCGGTGGCACGTGCGGTTCGCTCAGCTTCCTCCCCGAGGAACGCCGGTACGAGATTCCCGATCCTCCCCAAGTCCTGACGCGCGCCCAGGGGGGGCCCATCGAGGACCTTTTCTACGCCTGCAAGAATGGAACCGTGCCGTGCTCGAACTTCCCGGACGCTGCCGCGCCGCTTACCGCCTTTGCG
>JBBQML010000295.1:0-6278 GCA_038328885.1 Verrucomicrobiota bacterium
GGGTGGAAATCAGGAGTCGCCCGCCGGGTCGCAGCACGCGGCGCAAGTTGAACAGTGTGTCGAAGATCCGATCCACCGGGAGATGCATCAGCACGGCCCAACACAGGATTCCGTCGAAACTCGCATCGGCAACCGTGCCCAGATCCGGGAGCGAATCCCGTCGAAGCTGGCCCGCCAAGACCGGGTATCGCCGCTTGGCCTCGGTCAGCAGGGCCTCGCAGGCATCGACTCCCTCGGCATCAAACCCGGCTTCGACGAGCGCATGGAGATCTCGACCGGAGCTGCAGCCCACATCCAGAATCCGACCGCCTGTCCCGAAGACCTCCTGAAAGTGCCGGGCCGCCGTGCTCTCGGCACCGGCGTACCGCGCCGCCACCGTGGGGGCGTGCTCCGAGTAGAACTGTAGCGTTTTCCCGTCCATCCGGCGTGGAGTCAGATTACGCGGCGCCTGTCGCGAGAACCAGAGGTGTGGGGGCAGGGACCACATCCCCTGAGGCCGAGGAGGCTTGTCTTCGAAGCGTTCCTTGGCTTGCATGCCCGCGACCGCCCTTGCCTGTAGGCCGACACCAAATTCAAACCGCCCATGGCTGAAGACTGGTCACGCGAGGAGGTTGAAGCCGTGGTCGCCGACTATCTGGCGATGCTCGCGAGCGAACTCGGAGGCGAGTCCTACAACAAGGCTGCGCACAACCGGGCCCTGCAGCGGGTGCTCGGTCGCCGGACGGACGGCTCCATCGAGCGGAAGCACCAGAACATCAGCGCCGTTTTGATCGACCTCGGGTTCCCGTACATTGAGCGGGCCCGGGCTGGCGGGCGTGTCCGTGACGGAGGCTCGATGATCGCTAACGCCTCAACCCACGGCGTTGAGCTCTCACCCTCGTCGTGGTGTTGCGAGTTTTCGAATGGCATCTGCAAACGCGCTCGCCTCGCGTCATCAGCGGGTCTGTCTTTGGAGGCCCCCGCAAAGGACCTGTACTTGGTGATCATCAACCCACTGACCACCCAGGTGAACGCGACGTACAAGCTGGGCTGCCTGAGCCTCAAGGATCGTTGGCCCACGACGAGATGAAGGTCAGACGTGGGGTTGCGGAAGTGCCGCACTTTTGGCAGCCCCCGTCGGCTGTGCGCCCAAGCCGGGTCGGGGAACGGTCGGGATGGAACCGGGCAGCACCGCGGCGAGTCCGGAATCCGTGATTTGCCGTCACGATCGGCGCTGCACCTCTGCCGGCAACCGTCGATCGTCGGTCTGTAAAGGTTTTGAGCGTCGAAGAAACATAAGGGCCCATTGGCTTCGATCTTCCGTCGACCCTTAAGACTCCGGTTCAGGTTGCTCCCCCGTCGAGGTGCCCGAAAGCAGCCTCAACCTCGACCAACCCACCACCGACGGGAAAATGGATCCAGAGACCGGCCGGCTTCCGGCCCGTGGCCTCGATCGCCAGCCTGTAGAGATGCAGTTGGCCGGAGTATCGCAGAGCCCGGGTGGCCCATTCGCCGCGAGGCCCGGGATACGATTTGTGATCGACGATCACCCACCCCGTATCGGTTTCGAGCAGGAGATCGATGATGCCGCCCACGCGCTGGCCGGAGGGGAGTGCGTAGGAGAACGGCACCTCCACCTCCGCCGACCGTGGCTTGAACAGGGCATCGACGGTTCCCCAGAACCGGGCCATCTGGACGAGTACATCCTCCGCGCGAAGATTGGGCGACAACCCATGGCCGGCGATGATTCGGCCTGCCACCGCCAGGCGGTCAGGGCGCTTGCGGTTTACCGCATCGGCCGCAAGCACGGCGTGGAGGGCGTCGCCCAAGTCCACTTCCGAGGGGCTTCCCAACAAGGGAAGTCGACCGCCAAGTTCGATGATGCGACCTGCCCGGCCCGATGCCAACGGGGCTTGGGCGGATGGAATAACCCAGGCGTCCAGCCGCGGGACCGAGGGTGTCGGAGGCGAGAACCAGCAGACGGGACCGGGTTCCGGAGCCAACCTGGCGACGCTCTTGAGTTGCAGCCGCCGGCAAGCCACCGGGATGGAATGGCCGGCGGGGGACACCACGGCGTCCGCTGCAATGAGCATCCAGGGCGCCTCCAGCAGGTTCAACCAATCCGTCGAGGCGGCTTCGTCCCGTACCAGCACGAGTCGGTCGCGCGCCCGCGTCATACCCACGTAAAGCAGACGCAGGTCCTCCTGGCGCGCCGCTTGGGCTGCCGCCGCGCCTACTGGCCCACTGGCAAGGCGATCAGCCATCGGGATCCCCGTTTTCTGCTGCCCGAACGGCCACACCCAGAAGCGGACCCGGCGATCCCCGAGGATTGAGCCCAGATCCATGTCCACGGCGGGATCCGCACGGTGAGTCGTCACTTCCCAGAGGCGCGGCCTCGACGTGGCGTCGAGATCGCAGAGCATCACGACCGGCCACTCCAATCCCTTGGCGGCATGGTACCTGCCAACATGGACCGCGTTGGCGTTGGGGTCGGATGCCCGGGAATCGCTGCCCCCAGCCTTGCGGTCTTCCTGCCAGAACAGAAATCCGGCGATGGTGGCGGGCAGGTGCTGGCTCTCGCAGGCGGCCTCGTAGGTTGATGCGGAGGCATGCAGGGCCTCCAGGTTGGCACGCCGTTGGGCCGCCCGCGACGCATCCGGTCCCCAGGCCGAAACGGCGCGGAACAGGTCGCCGGCGGCCATGACCTCGTCGAGGGCTTCGGATGGGGACAATAGGACCAACCTTGAACGCCGTTGATCCAAGGCGAGCAGGATCGGGTGGACGAACGGTTCCTCCAATCCCCAGCGATCTGGGCCAGGACGTGGCCTGCCGGATCCCCGCGGCCAGGAAGAGTTCGCGCAGGTGACGGAACGCCCGGCGCGCGGTTCCGAGTAGCCCGGCTGCAACAGCCCGACCACCGGGGAGAAGGAGGTTCCCGGCTTCCTCGCGCAACAATTCGGGCCAGACGCTGGCGATCCACAAATCCAAGGCTTCCGGAGTGCAGCTCCGCCAGTCGATCGAGGGGTCGGACAGCCAACGATCCAACAGTGAATCGAGCAGGTTCCCCGCCTGCCGGCTGGCATCGGCCAACCGCATCTCCGAAAGCGGGCCGGGCTTCAGTCCGGCCCGGTATCTCAGGACCCATTCGTGCGGCGCATACACGAATTTCTCGAGGCTGGAGTAGGACTCTTCCTTGCGCGGGGGCGACGGCCTGACCAACTGCCACCAGCGGCGAGGACGCGGCAGATCCCGGTGCTCGACTTCGGTTCCCAGGGGATGTCCGGGGACGGTTCGGTCCGTCACGGCCGCCACCTGGTCCACGTCGACGACGGCGATGCTCGAGCCTCGGGCCTGGAGCGCCCGGATGCGCGCGAGAAAGGGATGAGGCTTGGTCGGCTGGCCTCCCAGGCTGCGTGGACACGCGAGGATGAGGCGGGAGGTGGCGGCGTCGACCACGCCGGCCCAGTGCAGGCGATCACAGGCCCCACTCAGTTCCTCCGACGCCCACTCCACCCCCAACCTCGCGAGGCACTCCCGCTCCGCCAGCGTCCAAGGCGATGCCAGACGCGAGCCGGATGAGTGGAAGCCCCACCAGACCACGACGTCATGCCTGCCCAGCAGCCCTCCCGGCGTTACAGCACGCCGGACTCCCCCTATCTCAGCCCATCCGTCGCCCCGGGCAACCCCAGCGCCGACGACCTCCCTCAGCAGGTTTTCGATCTGCGTCCGACGTACCCGTCCCGAATCGGGCAGCAGATCCGCCAACCCGGAAGCCATGGCCGCCAATGCACGATACTGGCCGGCATCGGCCTCGGGCCGATCGCCAGCCTCCGCCATTGCCGCCGCCCACCTCGCGAGCCGCCGACAAACCCGCCCCACGTGCGGGGCGTCCGCTCCGTCGTCTTCGAGAAACCGCGGCGTTTCCAGCCAATCACCCACCGCCGACCTCATCCGGGCTTGCTGTTTGGCGAGGGTTTCAGGATCGGCGGCATGCCGTTTGGAGACCTCGGCCTCAGCCTCCGCGATGGCTTGCTGCCATCGCCTACCTCCGACGCCGGGAGACTCCGCCAAGGCACGGGCGAGTCGCCGACGCAAGAGACCCGGAACCGGGCTCACGGGATGCGCGAGAAACTCCAGCATCGACCGCGGATCCACGGGTTCCCAAATCAGCCGAAGCACCATACCGAGCAACTGCGGCACGGGCCTGGCCGCGGACCTGGGATGCAGGCCCACCACCGGCAACCCCTCGGCGCGGAACGCCTCCTCCAGAACCGTGGCGTCATCCCCGGCCACGACCGCCACGCTTCGCCCTTCCCGGACCGAGGCCGCGACGGCCTGGGCCAAGCCTCGCGCCAGACCAACCTCCGAGAACGCCTCCCAGAGCTCAAGGGTACGGTCGCCCTCGAACCACGTCGGTTCGGCTGTCGCGACCGACCACGCCGCGCGAAGGCGCTGCAAGTCGCTGGATCCGAGCGGCGGCGTTGCCGGGCTCGCATCGCTGGGGACGCCACGCCCAAAGGACGCGCCCAGGGAAAGCAGCACGTCCCGCAATCGCTTCGGGAGGAAGGCAGCAGGCTCGTGGACCCGGACGTTCCCCAAACGTGGCGAGGCACGCAGCAACTCGTGCTGCACCCCTCGGAGCCTCTCACCCCAACCGGGCGATAGGCGGCCTGGCGCCAAGGCTTCGACCGCGGACAGATCCTTCAACCGCGACGCGACGCGAGCCCATCGGCCTCGACGTTCCCCTCCCACCCGGCCTCCACGAGGGCGTCGCGCCGACCGAGCAACTCCGTCGCGACCGCGAACCCGTCCACCTCAAGGGACGCCGCGAAGAAACGCGAGCCGCGGTCGGGAACGGAGCGCAGGAGTTCCAGATACTGCCCCACCCGATGGACTTCGGCGATGGCACGCGCACGAAGGCCAAGTCGCAGCTCGAGGATGTCCAGTAAACCCTTGGGACCGCAGATGGTCTCGCCGAGCGTCGGTGCCGTCCCGGCCGCGTGTGCGCCGTCCAACTGCAAACCAAAGTAGATATTCATGATAGGTCGGTGCTGCGCCGTGAACGGCGGATATCAAAGGAGAGGTCCGTAGCCGGAGTCCCCTGCGTCACGCCTTCGAGCTTCTCGCAGGAAAAGCAAACCGGCGAGCGCGACTCGCTCGCTTGCGGGTCCGCGCCCATGAATCGTTAAATCGCAGGAGATCATGATAGGGTCTTAGGTAACGGCGTAGAATGGGAGCCCATGATGAACGCGGCCGGGGTTCATTCATGCACTTCGAGGTCGAGCTTCGCGCCGAAATGGACCGTACACGACACTGGGCCGCAGGCGATCCCCTCCTGCGTCAACTCCAAGGGCGTATCCAGAGCAGGCGATTCAATCCCGGTCCACAGATCGTCGCCTCGAAACGGCTGACAAGAACCTCCAATCCATCATTTACTGAGTCCATGTGGTGTCCCCTTCCGGGTTGTGCAAAACCCGCATGTACTTGCCAGAGTTCTCGGCATACGGGCTCGCGCCGCTGAACGGAATCCGCGTCGGGGGTTTCCATGACACCCCGTTGATGAGAACGACCGTGGCCGGCTCACCACCAACGCTCGAATTGGCGATGCACCATCCGAACAGGATAGGGGCCCAACCGAAGATCGGGGCCTTCTTGGTCTCGTCCCAGAGACCGCATTCGCGCAGGCGGCTTTCGGTGATGTCAGGTTTCATTTTTGTCCAATTTTCTGTGGAAGGTTCGGTCTGAGACCGCTGTGTTTCCGTCAATTAGCCCCGGGCGGAGCCGCCTGATCGCCGGCTCCGCCGCCGTGAACCCGTTGAAGAACCGGATCTCAACCGCCGCGGGCTCGGTCATGCCTTTCGGGCGCCATCTGCCCGCTCGACAAGTGAACAAGCTCTCCCCACCCGCTTGGGGGTGGTCCGCGAGAAGCTGCGGTTCTGGGTGGTCGAGCGCGACTGTCATGTCGCTGATCTCCTCGTCTGTGTGCGGAATCGGACGATTCGACCTCGGCGACCTGGACGGAGAATTCTTCGAATCGTTCCCCGATGAATTTCCCCTTCAATCACGAGGCATCACGGGACTGCCACGGCATCCGCAGTCGGGCAGCCGTCCACCAGGCCGCATACGGCCTTGAGAAGTTGCTCCTCGGCCTCTTGGAGCCGACGAACCAACGTGGGCACAAGCTCCCCGAGCTCGCCAGCTCGACGGCAGTCACTGGCGAGTTCTTCTGCAAGCGCCATGGACGGCACCTCGCGTAGGCAGCCCTCCACCCTCCCGTCGGACCGGCGAAGCAGTTGCCT
>JBBQML010000296.1:0-6276 GCA_038328885.1 Verrucomicrobiota bacterium
CCCCCCCAACCCGGGTCTCCGCCGGCCGGCCCGCCCCCCCCCCGCCCCGGGCGCGCTGTGCTGGGTCGTGTGTGGGGATCCCGATGGTACCACCTGGGTCCGGGGGTGGGTGCGTGGTGGGCGGGAGGTGATTGGTTTCGACCCAATGCTGGAGCAGGGCCGGGAAGGTGGGATGGCGCGGGAATTGGGGTGCGCGGGCGAGGAGGAGGGCGGTGGCGAGGAAAGCGAGCGAATCGGAAGGGGATCCTGCGACGGTGAGTTCAGGGATGAACGGGAGCCATGCCGGCGGGATGTGACTGGCCGGCATGGGATGGGGCTGCGTCGCGGCTTTGGGCGGGGATTGGCCGGCTCCCGAAAGGTCTGGGGCTGGCGGAGGAATTAGGGCGTCGAGGGCGGTTCGATGGATCGGGGGACGTGTGCCGGGCGTTGCCGGGACGGGAGCCGAGGACATTTCGGGAACGGGGGCCGTTGGAAGGGCGTAGGTGATCCGAAGCGACGCGATCAATTCACGGGCCGCGTTGGCGGGGAGTTTCGTCAGGACCACGGCCCAATGGGCCGTGGATGCAAGGCATTGGACGGCGGACGGAATGGCGTGGGCTCGGCGGATCCAGCGGCGCACCCAGGAACTGGTTTCGTCGGACTGGAGCAGGCCGGGCCACCACCATTCCTGGTGGAGCCGGCCGGTCAGGGCGGCGACGGCGAGGGCGGCGAGGAGTTCCGCTTCGTTTGCGAAGAGAACGGCAGGGGTGTCGGCAGGGATGGGGGTCGGTGCCCGGGCGGGGTGGGCGGCGGTGGCCGCGAATCGGGCGAGTTGATCCTGGCAGGCCTGCTGCCACCGGGCGGGAGGATGGACGTTGGGATCGAGCGGTTGGAGGACGCCGGGGAGGGGGTCCCGAAAATGGCGGACGCAAAGGATGGCGTCGGACGAAAGGCTGAGGGTGTTGAGGTTGCAGGCGACCAGGAGACGTTCGAGTCCCTGACGGGCGGCGAAGGGATCGCGCCTGGGCAGGCGTGCGCGGACGCGTCGGATCCGGGTCGGCGGGTGAGGCATGGGACGGGGGGTAGGGATGAAACGGCGGGGCCGGGGGCGACTGAGTTCGCGCGGCGTTTGGGGAGCGAGGGGGGAAAAAGAGAGGGCGAGAGCTCCATAGCCTCGCCCAAAATGCGTAACGTGGGATTCGAACCCTAATCAAACAAGAACGAGCCAAACGAGGAAGATTACATGCAAGTTACCCTGCTAGTATTCTATTTGTTCAGACTACATTTCTCATCAAATCCGCCTATACCAACAGGCTTGCTACGCTGAAGGCGTTTGTACGGCATAACTGTGGAGTAACTCAAGGGGAATTATTCTCGCGACGCATAAGGGTCAGGCCGGTGGGAATCTGGGTGGTGAAGAGGGCGCCCGTGGCGAGGGTATCATCGATGACCCACTGGAGGGCGCCCGTGAAGCGTGTCCGTGGTTCGAACCGGATGCCGACGGTGAAGCCGGCGAGATGGTTGGCGCGGAGGATGACCCGGCGGCCGACATGCCCGAAGACGCGGATACCCTCGACCCGGTACGTGGCCATGCGCGTGGCGCGCTGGATCTCCAGGTGGTTGTTCTCAACGAGGAGACTCGCCGCGTTGCCGACGAAGATGCCATGCCGCTCGCGGGTGGCCGTGACGGGAATGACGACGTGGACGGTATTGCCTTGAACACTGATGGTCCCGGCACTGTCGGGCGTGCCACGGGCGACTTCACGATGGCTGACGCCGATGTGGATGCCCTGCTGCGCGCCGCGGATGGAGTTGTTCAGGATCCGGACGTCGGCGGCCCGCTGGCCTCCGACGACGATGCCCTGGGACATCGACGGCAAAAGTTGTCCGAGCAGCGACGTGCGGAAGGTGGTGAATGCGGCGGCAGGAGCCGCGGAACCGCCAAAATTGCCGGACAGAATGAATCTGTCGGCGATGCGGAGAAGGTGGCGGAGGAGGATCGTCGGGGAGGTCATCCCCTGAGGATTGAGGGACTGAATCAACGCCTGCCAGACGTTGGCGCCACCGGCCGGAGCCGCGAGTTGGGGCAGGGTTTGGAAGCGGACGTCATGCCCGTTGAACGAGACGGTCACATTGGTCTCGCGAAGCATGGAGGTGGGGGCGTTGCCGGCGACGGCGTTGTCGATGAAGTGGCGTCGGAGGCGTCCACGAAGTTCGGCATCCCCGACGGCGGTGGCGGCGGTGATGGAACCGTGGACGCGGAGGGTGTTGTCTTCGACGTGGGTGCGGTGGCAGTTGGTGAGGAGCATGCCCACCTGTTCATGACCGACCTCGAAATGGCAGGCTACGACGCGCACGGACGTTCGGGTCGCGGCATCGGCGGAGGAGGAGGCGTGGCGGACGGTGATGCAGGTGGCGGTGCGCGAGGTCCCGGGGGCCGAGCGGAGCGAGAGGCGGGTGACGTCGACCCCGAGGCAGTTGACGAAGGTCAGGATGCCGTTGAGGCCGGTGATCTGGACGCCTGAGGCGGAGGCGGGGCTGGCCTCGGCGTGGAGATGTTCCAGGGTGACACTGAGGCAGTTCTGGAAGAACAGGACGGACTCGGACGCCGTCGCGACGAGGCGCGAGCCGGGCCCGACGCCGAGGAGCCGGAGGTGCCCCTTGTTGGCGACGAGAACCCGGCCCGGGACCGAGTAAGTGCCGGCCTGGAAGCAGATCTCGGCGTTCTGATTGGGGGCGATCCGCTGGAAGACTTCCTCCCAGCCGGGGCCGGGCGAGACGACGAACGTGCAGCAGTTGCCCTGGCGAAGGCTCAGGGCGTCGATGGCCTGCTGGACTGTTTCCACCTCGGGAAGCGCCGAGACCCTGTTGTCGTAGTGGACATCGGCGGCGATCGATTCGTTGCGTGCCGAGCGGGCGAAAAGGACGTGGTTCGGAAAACTGGGGACCTGGTAGAGGTGGACGGGGGTGACGGCGCCGGAGGAGGCCGACGCGGCCTCGGCGGTGGAGAAGACGCGCCAGGGTTCGCGAGCGAGCGCGGCGCGGAGAACGGCTCGGACGGAGCCATTGGGAAGGGGGACGGTGTCGCCGGTGGCATGGGGGCCGAGGAAGGCGGGGCCGGAGGGTCGGTTGGCGCCCACGGGGAGGATGCCGACGGGCGGCAAGTGGGCGAAGCGCTGAGAGGCGTTGAGGGACGCGTGGGATCCGGGTTCGGCGAGGATGGCGCGGAGGTGGGCGTCGAACTGGAGGATGGCAGCTTCGACCTCGCGGTTTCGGACCTCGCCGAGGAGGAATCCGAGGCCGCTTTCGGGATCTGGGGGGACGGGGCGGCGGCGAACAGCCCAGAGATCGATGAACTCGAGGCGGGTGGGAGTGGCCCAGTGGAGAAGGGCGATGGGCACTTCGGCGTCGGCGAGGCGGAGGAAGCCCGTGGGGGCGCGGAGGGGGTCGGAGGGGGGCGGGGTGGCGCCGGAGGGAAGATGGGCGAGCTGGGCGGCGTGTTCGGCGGGGAGGCCGAGGCAGAGCCAGGCGAGTTGGTTGCGAAGTCTGGAGCCGGGGGGGAAGCCGTGCCCGGAGAGTTCGGCGAGACGGAACTGGACGCCGAGAGCGAGGCGGCCGGAGTTGCAGGCGGCGACGCCATTGCCGAGGCCGGAGACGGGGGCGCGTCCCTCTTTGCGGGAGGACGGGGCGACCGTGAGGACGTAGACGCCTTCGCGCGAGGGGACAGCGCTGGGGTTGGCGGGCGCGCAGCGGGAGAAATCCCGGGAGGTGGGGGCGGTGGTTCGGGGAACGGCGGAGGGCCGTTCGAGGGCGAGGGTGATGTCCTCGCAGAGTTCAATGACCTGACCGCAACGGTTGAGGGCGAGGCCGCGGGTGATTCGGACGACGATGGGGCTGGCAGTGGCGGAACTCGACAGGGACACGTCGAGGCCAAGGGCGACCCCGGAGCCGTCGATGCGGCCGAGACTTCGTTCGCGTGCGAGGCCTGCGTCGTGTTCGGCCCAGAGATCTTCAGCGGTCAGCAGGCGCCCATTGAAATAGTAGGGCGACCGGGCGCTGGCGGCGCCGAGGATGACCTCATCCAGAGTATGATTCGGCATGGAAGTCGGGTGCGGAGTTGGAAGGGGAAGGCGGATCGGAGGCGCGGATGGCCTTGACGATAAACATCAGCCGCGGCGACCCGGCTGTCGCCGTGACTCGGGTGTGGAACGGGGGCCAGAGCGGGTGTCGGGCGCGGGCGTGACGGGCTGTCCCGCTCGGGGTTGGGGCCGTGGGTTGGAGGGAGTCGCGACATCACCGCGCGGGCGGAAAGGATTGTCGCGGGTGTCGAGGCTGTACTCGCTGACCTCGATCATGAACTGAAGCTCCTTCAACTGCCCCTCGCTGATGGGTCCTTGCACGCTGGCGGCGACAAGGGTGAATGATTTCGCCAGGAAACTTCCGAATCCGAGCGTGGGAGCGAGGGGGCTCGTCCGTTCGAGGACGGGAAGGGCTTTGACGATGTAGAGGTGTTTCCCCTGAGGTTCCTGGTAGTCGTCAAATTGCAATTCGACGAGGCCGTCCGCGATCCCAACGATCCCGAGACCCCCATAGGGCGCGATGTCTGAAGTCGAACCGGTTTTGCGGGGGACAATGCCACTGGCGACAATGCGATAGTTGGTGCCGGGAAGGCGCCCGACGAAGTCTCCGGAGGCGTCGGGGCCGGCGGAGCCGGTGGGACCGATGGGGCCGCCGGGGCCTATGGGGCCGGTGGGGCCTGCAGGTCCTGCGACGCCCTCGCCGATGGGACCGATGGGACCTATGGGACCTATGGGACCTATGGGACCGGCGGGGCCGGTGGGGCCTGCGACGCCCTCGCCGATGGGACCTATGGGACCTATGGGACCTATGGGACCGGCGGGGCCGGTAGGTCCCGGGACGCCCTCGCCGGCGGGGCCGATGGGACCGATGGGACCGGCTGGGCCTGCAAGTCCTGGGACGCCGCTCCCGGTCCCACCCGGGCCGGCGGGACCTATGGGACCTATGGGACCTGTAAGACCGGTGGGGCCGGTCGGACCTGCGGGACCTATCGGACCTAACGCGCCTGTCGGTCCCGTGGGTCCCGCGGGGCCTGCCGGTCCCATTCCCCCGCCGCCGCCGGTCCCGTGACACAGCAGCCATTCCTGAAGAAGGCGCAGGTGCCCCAGGATGGGGCGCTGGTCTTCCAGGATTTCGATGTCTTCAGGGGCGGCGACTTGGAGCTCGTTGGTGAGGGTGAGGTCCAGGATTCCGAGGAGGAGGCAGGACTCGGGGGGGGGCGTGGCCGGGGGTGTGCCCCCGCCATCGTGGCAGCCGCCATGACAGGAGCCGAAGGCCGTCTGCCACCGTGGGCGAAGCTCGGTGACCCAAAGGCGGAGGGCTGCTTGGAAGTAATGGCACAGGTCCGACGCCGGGATGGAAAGTCCACCGGGCGGGCTTCCGTACAGGAAATCGGGGGGTGACGACGGCGAGCCGGCGGGATCGAGGGAGTCGCGAATGGCCTCAAGCAGGTCGTCGAGCGGGGTTCCGGGACCGGACTCGTCGATCGGGATGTGACGGAGCCAATGAATGAAGTCCCGGACGGCGGCTTCCTCGGTCTGGGCCGGCGCATTGAGGCGAAGCTCAAGGTTGTAGTGATCGAGGATTCGCGAAGGCGCCATCGTGAATTCCTCGGACCGGCAGGGTTCGCCGGGGATCGGGACGGGGTCGGTCTTGCACTCGGCGTGGCAGAGGACGACGTAGGCGCGGGCGATGGGGCTTGGGGGCGGGCTGCCGGATCCCAGCAGGTTCTGGATTGCGGTGCGGATGTCCTCACGCGCGAGCCAGTCGTTGAGACTCGCGCATTGGGCCTCGCAAATGCGGACGAGTTCGCCGCGGGGTGTGAGACCGGAGCCGGGGGAGACGGAGATTTCAGGACCGCGGTCGCCGAGGCGGCGGGTGAGTTGCAATCCGCTGAGGGTTCCGTAGCCCAGGGTTTCCCGGGCGAGGGCGTGCAGGCGTTCGCGATGGTGGGCCTGGTCCTGGACGAAATCGTCGGCGCCCAGGAGCATGCCTTCGACGTAGTTCACGCGTTTGCGGGGATCGGGGCAGGCGGAAGTGCCGGTGCAATCTTGGAAGCAACTCATAAGGGTATCCGTGGAATCGATGTTGAACGGGCGACGCGGGGGATGCGGTGCTGGCCGGTGACGGTGCGATCGGTGGAATCGCGGGGTGGCCGGGTGGTGACGAAGGCCTCGGACAGATACCCGGCACCGAGTTGAAACGGGGGAAGGAGGTCGG
>JBBQML010000297.1:0-6267 GCA_038328885.1 Verrucomicrobiota bacterium
GCCCCGGCCCGCGGCCCCCCAGCACCGGCGGGGGTAACGGTCGAGCGTTGAAGCTCCATCCAGGGACAACTCGGTGGGGAGGATCGCGCCGCGTTGCGGGGCGCGGTTCGCCCAACGAGTCCGTGTGCCCTCGAACGGCCCCAAGTCCCCCTCACCGGGCCTGATCGGCGCCTCCCGGCCCGATCAGGCAGGCCGGGCAAGCCGGCCGATGCTCGCCGCAGTCCCTCCGGGGTGGAATCGGGCAGGTTTCCGGCCCGTTCTCGCCCGCCTTTCGCCTTGAATGCCCCTCCCGTTCCGCCACGCTTCCCTCACACCAGAAAGCAAATTCCTATTAGTCATCAAGAAATGGAGTCAGGATAACGCGGGAACACAGCCAGATCCCTTCAAATACAGGATTCGTCCAGTATCCACCTGCTTCGAAATGAGTCCGAGCGCAACGACTGACTACGGCGACCTGACCTCCGAGCCCACTTTGAGCGGCCAAGGCAACCAAACACCTTCTGAAAAAGTCTTTGACAACCACAGGCTCGTCCTGTTCGCGGATAACCGGTATTATGATCCCTCGTATGGCACTAGTTATGCAGGCCCACCCGGAATGGAGTACCAGTCTGTTTTCGGCATCGGGAAGGATTGCATCAACCAACAAGGAATACTATTCATGGATGTGCGCATTCCGAACAACGGCCAGTCACTGACGTTTTTGCCTTGATGGAGCATTGAGTTAACCGTGCGCACGCCGACTATCATGAGAACATTCACCACAGCAATTGCTGCAATGTTGGCCTTCTTGGAGCCCATTTCAGCTACTCCTCTGCTGGCAACTGGAGCGCTTCCCGATGGGCGGACAGGAGAGATTGGCCCTTGGAGCATAGGGACACCGATCGAGTTGGCATCCGATTCCGGGCCTCGGTTACTGACCAGCCACTTCTCATACATCGACTTGCACGCCGCCGACCGACAAAATGGACAAACAGAGCACACAGTCATCCAGGCGTTAGTAAACGCTGAAGGAGCTGTGGTTTGGCTTGGCCCATCCGGAGGGAAACAGTTTAGCCTAGCAGGTAGAATCTACGGGGTGTATGGGAGAGATATGGTAGTAGATTTTCTTCCAGCCGCAACGCCTCAAAACTCTGGCGTGACTTTATCCCTCACTTTAGCAACAGTTGGAGACTTGGTATGGAGGAATCCATCAATCTTACAGCCCGGCGCTGACCTTACCGGTGAAGTTCCATCGCTTAGTCTTCCGATGGTATTTGGCGGCTATGCTCTCGATCAACGCAGCGCACACAAAGAACACGCGTTCGTGAGCTTGATTGGCGTGACAATGCACGGCAAAGAGTCTTTGTTGTCGTTTCGCAATGATCTGGGGCAAGAGCTGATTCTCGGGCTGGGAGCGAATTTGCGCGTGGAGTCCGCTCTTGTAGGGACAAACTCACTCATGATCATTCAAGATGCGCGGCTTCCTTTGAGGGTGGCGGGTTGGACCTTCCCACATGACGTAGCGATCGAATCGCAGAACGGCTTGGAAATGGGGCGCAGTGTTTCGCGCAACTACGTGGCTAGAAATCCTGAGGGAGACTTTATCACGGTCGAGCGCGGGCTGCGAATCGTTGTGAGTCGGGGAAGAGGGTTTTGGATTGGACCGACTCGATGCAGACTTGCTGCCATCGGCCAGCGGCTCATCGGGCTTGAGATGCGAGACTGGAAGGAGCTCTTCGCATACTGGGGAGAGTTAACGCCCGGGCCGATTCCCTCCGGATCAAAACTTACAGACTTTGTTGAGCAGCAAGCTAAAGAACTCGAAGACCCTCAGGCGGCGGCCAAGCTTCTTGCCGGCGTACACGTGGACCTCAGCGGTTTAGGGACTAGGTTTCCGGAGGTTATCCAATCAGAAAGTGTCGATATTGAGGACGCTATTTCGGATAAGGATAGCCTGGTCTTGGTTCTCCACGCGAATAGGCTTCCAGGACAAATACGCGTTCGCCTTGACTCTAGTCTCAAGGTGGTCGAGATCTTCCCACGCTAGAGCCTGTGATGCACTCGGGCGATTTTGACCTCGAGTTCCCTGGCGTGCCGCTGCCGAGAGTTCCGCACGCCACGACGTGCTCCCGTGCATTATCCCAGCGACGTGATCGACGAGGAATGGGCGTTCTGCGCTCCCTACCTGACGCTGATGAGCGAAGAAACACATCAACGCGAGCATTCGCTCCGCTCGGTCATGAATGCGCTCCGCTATTTTGTGCGCGCCGGAAGCCCTTGGCGCCTGCTCCCCTACGACCTCCCGCCTTGGTGGGTATCCGTCACAGCAGACATCTGACGGGAGAGCGCGGGTAGCGGTAGGATTGCGGACGTGCGAACGCTATCGAGGGCGCCGGTCCGCTGGCTCGGCCACAAGGACGGTGGTGCCCTGGCCATGCGCGTCTACGGCCTCCGCGACCAACACTCGCAAGCGATGGCGCAGAAGGTGACGTCTGGTCACGCGCCGACCGAGATGACGAATCAGGAATCCTAGATTATGAAACCCCTGGCCGAGTTCAGGTCGGTGGGGTTCTCGCTGGGAGAGCAAAGTCGTGCCATGCCTGAGGCCGAGGATGCCGCCTGCCTCGCCGGTCTGAGGCAGAACCTCGTTAGGCATGATTATGGACAAACAAGACGTTGGGACCGATCTGACATGGAAGTTGTCGGCGATTCTCGAGGACTGTCGGCGGGTCGAGCCATTCCTCAGAGCCTATCTGAAAGATACTGATGAACGTCCACAGATTAGCACTCAACTCCTCCGAATCCTAAATAACGCGCTCGGAGCGTATGAACTTGTTCAGCCCGACAAGGACGCTGGCGAGTTTCACGGATTGCCTCGCAAGGCATGTTCGCCTGACGTAGATCCGCGACTTGAGATTCGTCATCTGGAGCGCCCCGCGGATTGGAACTTTCAGCCGTGGCTTGCCGAAAAACTCAGCATTCTGCAGTCGGCGGCAAAGGGACTTGTTAAGAGCCTGTCTGAAAATGGCCCGAATGACGGAATTCATGCGAGACGGCGCAACTGGAGGCGAATGAGCGCGAGTTGAATCCACGCTTCCGCGCTTGAGACTGTTCGCTCGTAGTCACGCACGAGCCGACGATGACGCATTAGCCAGCCGAAAGTACGTTCGACGACCCAGCGCCTGGGAAGAACTTTAAATCCTGTGACGTCGTCCGACCGCTTCACCACTTCCACCTCAGCCTTGGGATGATGCTTCTTCACCCATCCAGCGAAGTCCTCACCGGTATATCCGCCGTCAGCCCAGATCTTCCGCAGGCGTGCGAACCATCCGGCGACTCGCTCCAGAACGGCCTTGCCACCCTCTCTCTCCGGACAACTGGCCGGCGTGACAACAACTTCGAGCAAAAGCCCGAGAACGTCCACCAGCAGATGGCGCTTACGCCCCTTGATGCGCTTCGCAGCGTCGAAGCCAACCTCACCGCCATGGCCGTCAGACTTGACGCTTTGGCTGTCCAGGATCGCTGCGCTGGGTTGCGGGTTCCTTCCTTCCTCCTGCCGGACAAGGGTTCGGAGGGCGTCGTTCATTGCGTCCCACGTGTGATCGAGGGTCCACTTGCGGAAGACATGAAACACCGTCTTCCAGGGCGGAAGGTCCGAGGGCATGAGTCGCCAGGGGATCCCGCCCTTGAGAACGTAGAGAATGCCATTCAAGATCAGCCTTCGATCGGTGGGAGGCCGACCAAGTTTACTCGGCGCAGGCAGCATTGGAGCGATGAATTCCCACTGCGAGTCCGTGAGATTGGTATCGTATTCGGTATTTTGCACCGCCCAAAAACAGCGGCTCCGCCGAATAGGTCCGCGACCCTCCTCGGTTTGATGTCAAGTGCCTAACGCTCAATTTCGCAAGTTTTCTATTCGATTCCGACGGATGATTGAATTCCTTAGTCATGGTCACTCTTGAGACTTTTCAGACAGGCTCTAAGGAATGGCTGAAGGATTCGAGCGGTATCAGACTTCGGGCGAACGCGTCCATGACGCCGAGAGAGTGGCTGAGAGACGGCATCTTAGTGAACTTCTGCGAGTTGCAGGGCAAAGCCAAGATCATCTTTGAAGAAGTATGCTCCGACAAATTACAGATTTAGACCAAGGGAACGAACAGAGCTTGTAGCGAGATGGGCGAATCGTGAGCGCGCAGCGTTGCGCAAACGAGTGATTGTGCAACGAAAGGGTGTCCGTCGTGATTTCCTGGACCCGCGCGTTGCGAGAACGTATCGCGCTGCTGTTTCGATTGGCGATGGGTTTGTGCAACCTCATGGGCAAGCGGTGCCGAGCCGATTTTGCTCCGGCCGTGGGTCGCCCGCCCACCTGATAGGGACGGATGTCGATCGTCTGGCAGACCGGCGGCGTTCCGTGCCCCTGGTCGGGTTCATCCCCTACGGTATTGCCGGGCGAAGCCCGGGGAGGTCGGGACTGCTGGTGCAGCCGACGCAAATGCTGCTGGGCTCGTACAGGAAGTGACTGGTCCACACCGCTTTGTCGACGGATCGCGTTCAATAGGATCGAAGCGCGTAGTCCATCTCCGTGATCTCCACGACCTGGGAGCCATCGCGGGGCATGCGGGAGGCGATGCGCACGTCGATGGCTTCGACCTGGGCCAGGCTCAGGTTGCCGGTGATGACGGTCCAGCGGCCTCCCCGACAACCCAGGAGAGTGGCCAACTTCTCGGCGGAGAACCCGCTGGGATCGCGCTCGGCGCCGATGTCGTCGAGACGAGGTAGGGCCAGCGCTTCATGTCGTTGTAGAGTAAGCGTCCGGGGAACCCCATCTGGCGGGACGAATCAAAGCGCGTTGTCGCTCACCGGAAAGGAGCCGGGTGTGCTCACGAAAACGGAGCCACCGGGTGCGGCCGAGCTTCCGCTGGGCATCGTGGCCGGGGTGTGCTCACGGAAACGGATCCAGTGGGTGGGGCAGAACTGCGGAAGGCGGTTCCGAGGGCGGGTGGGGGAACGATCGCCTCCGCAGAAGAAAATTCCCCTTGCGCCACCTCGACGGCGGGGAGCCGTTCCGGTAGCGCAAGGGGTGCTTAAGTAACCTCGGTATCCATAGCCAGAGCCTGGGTTTTTTGCCAGCCAGATCGGGCAGCATTTTCGTTTCGCGGCGGATTGGTATCGGCGCGGCCCCGTGGCCGGCCTGGTCCTCGCGTATTGCGTGCTGTTGCGATCGGTCCTGCGCCTTCTGCCCCGGTTGCGCCAGTGCCTGACTCGCTGTCGGCACTGCCGCATTTTCTTTCTCACCGACCCGCGCAATGCGGGCCGGGACGATCTGGGGTGTCCTTTCGGCTGCCGCGAGGCGCACCGCAAACGACAGTCCGACCGACGCAGTACGGCCTACTACCGCGACGAACCTGGCAAACTCAAGAAACGCCTTCTCAACGCCAGGCGCCCGAAGAGCACCGTCCCGCCCCCTGCGCCCGCCCCGGCCGAACCCCTCCTTTGGCCGCTTCCCATCCTCCGTTACGTCCGCCTTCTGGTCCGCCTCATCGAAGGATGCACCCTCAGTCTGGAGGAGGTTTCGCAGAGGCTGGCCGAGGCGGTGAGACAACACACCATGGTTCGAACCCGCCGCCTCGATCAGGTTGTCGCCTGGTTGCATGAATGGCCTCCCTGAAAGTGTCCCGGCCGCGGTGGCCGACATCGAACTCTCCCAGTTGGACCTGCGTTACGAAGGCCATCGGCTCCGGCAGCCGCGCCTGGAGGAAGGGCTCTTGGCGGCCATCGCCCGGGAGGGCATCCGCGAAGCCCTCCAGGGGGTCCGCACTGGCTCGGAACTCATCCTCCTGGATGGTTTCAAGCGCTGCCGCTGCGCTCGCCAGCTCCATCTCCAGATCGTGCCTTTCGCATCCTGCGGATCCGACGAGGTGACGGGCATTGTCCAACTGCTGCGCGGCAGCCGTCGCCACGCCCTGCACCTGCTGGAGGAGGCTCGTTTCGTCGACGAACTCCATGGCGTCCGCGGCCTCGGGGTGGCCGAGATCGCCGAACAACTCCACCGCAGCAAGGCCTGGGTCAGCGTCCGCCTGGGCTTGATCGCCCAACTCACGCCCCTTGTCCGCGAGATCCTCTTCTCGGGAGCTTTCCCGGTCTATTCCTACCTCTACACCCTGCGCCCGTTTAGGCGCCTACCGGGCGTGCGTCGTGAGGACATCGATCTGTTCGTCCAGGCGCTGCGCGCTCAAAAACTCAGCGTGCGCAAGATCGAGGGTCTGGCCCACGGCTTCTTCCGCGGCC
>JBBQML010000298.1:0-6264 GCA_038328885.1 Verrucomicrobiota bacterium
TCCCGCGTCCAGCATGCCGAACAGGGATGATTGCCCAGACTGCCGATCCTGGGCTGCGGACTGTCCACGGGCCACCGCGCGTTCGATCTGGGCGAACAACCCAGCCCGGGAGCCGCCCAGCGTGTCGCAGGCCCCGCACCGGATGAAGGCCTCCAGCGCCTTCCGCCCCACGGCCCGCGTGTCCACGCGTTCACAGAGATCGGCGAGTGACGAAAACCCGCCCCCGGCCTTTCGCGCATCGAGGATGCTCTGCACCGCCACCTCGCCGACGCCCTTGATCGCAGCCAGACCGAAACGGATGGCCCCTCCGGCAGCATTCTCCTGTGCCAATCCGGCGGCGGTTGCCTCAGGGCCAAAGAAGATGTCCGAAGAGTTCACATCCGGCGGCAGGATCCGGATGCCAAGCGTCCGCGCCTCGGCGATGTACTCGGCAAGCTTGTCGGTGTCCCCCAGATCGTTGGTCATCATGGCGGAGAAGAACTCCACCGGGTAGTTGGCCTTCAGGTAAGCCGTCTGGTAGGCGACCAGCGCGTACGCGGCGGCATGGGATTTGTTGAAGCCATACCCCGCGAACTTCTCGAGCAGGTCGAAGATCTGGTTGGCCTGCGCCGCGGGAATGTCGTTCGAGCGGGCCGCCCCCTCGACGAAGATCGTCCGCTGCTTCGCCATCTCCTCGGGCTTCTTCTTGCCCATCGCCCTTCTCAGCAGATCCGCGCCACCCAGCGTGTACCCCGCCAGAACCTGGGTGGCCTGCATCACCTGCTCCTGGTAGATCAGCACCCCATAGGTCTCGCTGCTGATGCCCTCGAGCAACGGGTGGATGTACTCGACCGCCGCCCGTCCATGTCGTCGTTCGATGAAGTCCGGAATCAGGTCCATCGGCCCCGGACGGTACAGCGCCACCAACGCCGTGATGTGCTCGACGGAAGCGATCTGGAACCGCCGGCACAGCTCACGCATCCCCCCGGATTCCAACTGGAACACGCCAAGGGTCTGGGCCCGGTTGAGCAGCTCATACGTCCTGACGTCGTTGAGTGACACCCGCTCCAGGTCGATCTCGATCCCCCGCGTCCGCCGCACCAGTTCGCACGCGTTGCGCAGGACGGTGAGGGTCTTGAGGCCGAGGAAGTCCATCTTCAACAGCCCAAGGTCGCCGACGGGTCCCATCGCGTATTGGGTGACGATCGCCCCGTCATCGTCCCGCTTCAGCGGAAGCAGGTTCACCAGCGGTTGGTCGGCGATGACCACGCCTGCGGCGTGGACCGACGCATTCCGCGTGAGGTCCTCCAGCACCAGAGCGTGGTCCACGAGTTCCCGCGTCTGGGGCTCGTTCTCGTATGCGCGCTTGAAGTCGGTGGACTTCACCAGCGCCTCCTGCAGGGTGATCTTCAGGTCGTTCGGCACCATCTTCGCCAACCGATCACAATCCCCGTAGCTCAGCCCCATGGCGCGGCCCACGTCACGGATCACCGACTTGGCACCCATGGTGCCGAAGGTGATGATCTGCGCCACGCAGTCATCCCCGTACTTGCGCCGCACGTATTCGATCACCTCCGCGCGACGGTCATCCGCGAAGTCGATGTCGATATCGGGCGGGTTGACCCGCTCGGGGTTGAGGAAACGCTCGAAGAGCAGCCCGTAGCGGATCGGGTCGACGTTCGCGATCTCCAGCAGGTAGGTCACCAGAGAGCCGGCCGCGGAGCCGCGCGCCACGCAGCTCACGCCCATGCTGCGCCCGTGCCGCACGAAGTCCGCCACGATCAGGAAGTAACTGACGAAGCCGGTCTTCTCGATGACTCCAAGCTCCAGTTGAAGCCGCTCGAGGAGCGGGCGGACCAGCACCGAGGGATCCTGGGCCGTCGCCTCCAACCCCGCGCCCGCACCGGGCGGCTGCGGCAACCGGGCCGGGTCCTCGATCCGCTCCACCACGAAATCCCGCCCTTCGACCCGGGCGTGGACCCCGTAGCGGCGCTGCAGGCCTTCCGCCAGGAGGTGTCGCAGATACCCCTCACGCGTGAACGCCTCCGGCGCGGTGAACACCGGGTAGTGCAAGCGGCCGAATTCCATCTGGAGGTTGCACTGCTCCGCCACCAACCGGGTGTTGGTCACCGCCTCGGGCACCTCCGCGAACAGCGCCTTCATTTCCTCCGCCGACCGGAGATAGAACTGCTCAGGCTGGTATCGCATCCGCTTGGGGTCCTCCCGCTGGCTCTGCGTGCCGATGCAGATGAGGAGGTCGTGCGCCTGCCAATGCTCCCGCCTGACGTAGTGCACGTCGTTGGTGGCCACCAACCGCAGACCGAACTCCCGCGCCCAGGGGATCAGGTGGCGGTTGACCACCGCCTGCTCGGGAATGCCGTGGTTCTGCAGCTCGAGGTGGAAATTCTCGGGGCCAAGCAACTGCTTGAACCAATCGATCCGGTCGCGCGCACGATCGAGCTGACCCTCGAGGATCAGCGAGGGTATCTCACTGGCGAGGCAACCCGAGAGGACAATCAGACCCTCGTGGTGCTGCTCCAGCAACTCTTTGTCGATACGCGGTTTGTAGTAGTATCCATCGAGGTGCGCCGAGGTGACGAGGTGGGTGAGATTGCGGTACCCGGCCACATCCTTCGCCAGGATCACCAGGTGGTGGTAGACATCCCGTGTCCCCGTCCCCGCCTTCCGCTCCGTCCGGCTGCCCGGAGCCACGTACACCTCACAGCCGATGATGGGCTTGATCCCGACCTCGCGGGCGGCCTGGTAGAAGTCCACCGCGCCGTAGAGAACACCATGATCCGTGAGCGCCAACGCTCCAAACTTGAGCTCCTCGGCACGTTCCATGAGCCGGTCGAGCCGGCAGGCGCCGTCCAGCAGCGAGTACTCCGTATGCAGATGAAGGTGGACAAAGTCCGCGTGGGACATGTGCCGAGTTTCCCGGCCGGCACGCCCGGGTGCAAGCGGCCGAGGTCCACGGGTTGTTCACAACCTCCCGGCATGCCCGGCCGAACCGCCCGCCCAACGCATCGTCGCCACCCCCCTCAGGAACCCGTCGGTCCCGCTGCCGGCCGCCAATCCAGAACCTTCAACTGCACGCTGCGCCGCCCGTTGTAGTCATGCACGTGCGGCACACAGGCCAGATCGAAGCAGCCCTCGGGGCTCGGTCGGTCGCCCACCACGTACCAGATGGCTTCACGGGTCACCCGACCATCGCTCACCCAGAACTTGGCGTGCTGACGCTCCCGCCCCACCCGCTGGGGCGGCCGGTCGTGCCGCAACCCGGGGACCACAAGCTGCACCGGCGGATTCCCCTGCCCCATCGGCCGCAACTGGTCCAGATCCCGAATCTGGTCCTCCGTCAACAAGGACAGCGCGACCGTGCCGTCCAGACGAAGCGGGGGCTGGAGTTGTTCCCGACCTAGTGCGGCCCGCGCGAGTTCGTTCAGCCGCGCTCGAAGGGCGTCCAGGTTCCCCGCCGGAATGCTCAACCCAGCCGCCATGGCATGACCACCGTGGCGTAACAGCAGCCCGTCGCAGTCCCGCAAGGCCGCCGCCAGGTCGAAACCCTCGATGCTCCGACCGGAACCGCGCCACGATTCACCGTCCCCCCCCACGATGATCGTCGGACGATGGAAGCGCTGCAGCACCCGCGAGGCGACTATCCCCACCACGCCGATGTGCCAGAGCATCTCGCCTTCCACGATGACGAAGTCCCGCTCCGGGTCGAAGCGGGCATCCAACGCTGTGATCACCTGGTCCGCCATCGCCTTCTCGATCTGCTGACGCTGGCGATTGCGCGCGTCGAGGCTTTGCGCCAGGCGAGTCGCCGTCGTGTAGTCCTCTGCCAACAGGAGGTCCAGTGCCTCACAGGCATCCTCGAGTCGACCCGCCGCGTTCAATCTTGGGGACAGGAGGAACCCAACCTCATAGCTGCCTATCGCGGTGGTGATCTGGGCCACCTCGCACAGCGCCTGCAACCCGGGGCGTTGGGTCTGGTTCAGACGCTCGAGGCCGGCCCGTACCAGGATCCGGTTCTCGTCCCGGAGTGGCACGAGGTCCGCGATGGTGCCCAAGGCCACGAGGTCCAGCACTGACTTCAGGTCGAACTCCGCGGCCGCAGGCAACCCAAGGTCCCGACCGCGCTTCACCAGCGCGTGCGCCAGCTTGAAGGCAAGCCCTGCCGAACACAGTTCCGTGCCATGCGTGCCACCCCCCGCCACACGCGGGTTGACCAGGGCGGTGGCCACCGGCGCCGGGTCGGCGAGTTGGTGGTGGTCAAGCACCACCACATCGACGCCCCGTTCGCGTAGCGCACGGATAGGTTCCACGGCCGTGGACCCGCAATCCACCGCGAGAAGGAGGCTCACGGGGTGCTGCTTGAGGCAGTTCTCCACCCCGTCCGGACTCAGCCCATAGCCCTCATCCCTCCGATGTGGCAGGAAGTGACACACCTGCCACCCCAGGCGCTCGAACACCTCAGTGAGCAGTGCGGTCGAGGTGACACCGTCCACGTCGTAGTCGCCGTAGATGACCAGCGGCTCGCCGGCCGTCCGAGCGGCGTAGAGTCGATCCACCGCCTTTTCCATGTCGGGCAGGCGAAACGGGTCAGCCAGGTCCCGCAGGCGGGGTTCGAGGAAGGCGCGCGCCGCGTCCACCGCGGCAAGATCCCGGTTGATGAGGCACTGCGCCAGGAGCGGGGACACCCCGGCCTCCCGGGCCAGCTGGGCGGCGAGGTCCGGCTGACCTGGGGCGAGTATCCACCGGTACTTCATACGGCAGGCTGCGGAGGGGTCCGAGGTTCCATGGACACCCTCGGGTCAGGTTTCCGCCGGAGGGTGTGGCTCGCTCGAACCGGTCGCGCAACGGCGCGCCACCAGCGAACCGATCACGCTCAGCGCGAGGATCGCGCCCACCACCCCCAACGACCAGCCGATGTCGATATGGAGACCCCAGATGCCTACCAGCATCTTCACGCCGATGAACACGAGCACCAGGGAGAGCCCGATCTTCAGGTAGCGGAAGTACTCGATCGCCCCGGCCAGGGCGAAGTAAAGCGAGCGCAGTCCCAGGATCGCGAAGACGTTCGAGGTGAAGACGATGAACTCATCCTGCGTGATGGCGAAGATCGCCGGGATCGAGTCCAGCGCGAACACCAGATCGGTCGTCTCCACCATCACCAACACCAACGCCATGGGCGTCAACATCCGTTTTCCATCCAGGACGGTGACGAAATTCTGACCATCGAAGTTCGTGCTCACCGGAAAGAGCCGCCTCGCCAGGCGCAGGACGGGGTTCCGTTCCGGTTCCACTTTCGACTCCCCGCCGAACAGCATCTTGACCCCGGTGATGACCAGGAATCCCCCGAGGACATACAGGACCCAGTGGAATCGCGCGATCAGGGCGGCTCCGGCGGCAATCATGGCGCCCCGCATCACGATCGCTCCCATGATCCCCCAAAAGAGCACCCGGTGCTGGTATCGCAGCGGCACGCGGAAGTAGGAGAAGATCAGCGCGATCACGAACACGTTGTCCATGGACAACGACAACTCGATCAGGTAGCCGGTCAGGAACTCCAGGCCGTCCTCACGCGAGCGCGCCCGGTAGATCCACAGACCGAAGCTCAGCGCCAGCAGCACCCAGAATCCAGTCCACGCAATCGCTTCCCGGAAGCGGACCACGTGAGGCCGGCGATGAAACACCCCCAGATCGAGCGCGAGCAACACCGTCACCGCCGCCACAAACCCCGACCAGTGCCAGACGGTGATGTCGCCGTCCATGACGCGACCTTCAGGCCCGGGCAGCCTGCTGCACCGAGGCAGGCACGTTGACCGAAGGGGTGGTCCCACCGCTGATGACCGGCCGGTTCCCCTTGTGCCACCACAACACCACGGCACTGGCGATGTACATGGTGGAGTAGGTGCCAGTGATAATGCCGACCAGGAAGGTGAAGGCGAAATCGTTGATGACGCTGCCGCCGAAGACGTACAGCGCGAGGGTCGCCATGAGCACCGTTCCGGAAGTGATGATCGTGCGGCTCAGGGTCTGATTGAGCGCCAGGTTCAGGAGTTCCCGGAAACTACCCTTGATGCCCAACCTCAGGTCCTCCCGAATCCGGTCGAAGATCACGATGGTGTCGTTGATCGAAAAGCCGATGATCGTAAGGATCGCCGCGACCATGGGCCCGCTCAGCTGACGGTCGGTCAGAAAGAACCAGCCCAGCGTCATCAGGACGTCGTGGATGATCGCGATGACAGCCCCGATCGCGAAGGAAAACTCATACCGGAA
>JBBQML010000299.1:0-6261 GCA_038328885.1 Verrucomicrobiota bacterium
CTTACCGCCTTTGCCGCCGGTTGGACCTGAACTTCATCGGGAATGTCGAGGGGCACGACCTCTTTGCCGGCCGGGTCGACGTCGTCGTGGC
Organism: Verrucomicrobiota bacterium; assembly: GCA_038328885.1. Lineage (GTDB taxonomy): Bacteria > Verrucomicrobiota > Verrucomicrobiia > Limisphaerales > CAIMTB01 > CAIMTB01. Next base: position 92 of record JBBQML010000299.1, read on the forward strand.
GGATGGCTTCGTGGGCAATATCACCCTCAAGACGGCGGAAAGCCTCGCCACGGGCATGTTCCGGTTGCTGAAGCGTGAATTGATGGCCACCCCCGCCCGCCGCCTCGGTGCCTGGCTGGCCCAGGGAGCCTTGCGGGCTGTCCGGGCGCGCATGGACCCCGATATGTACGGCAGCGCCCCGCTGCTCGGACTCAACGGGGTGGTCTTCAAATCACATGCCGCGGCCAGCGAGCGGGCGGTTCGCAATGGGATCCGACTCGCCACCGAGGCCTTTCAGCATCACATCAACGACGTGATCACCAGCCAGGTCGCCGCGGCCGATCGCCTCCTGGCCGCCCAGCCCCACCCGACCAACCCCGCCCCCGCATGACCGAGTTGCCCCCTGTTTCCTTCCGGAACCCGCGGGCCCGGCACGGCTTCCGGGCGCGCACATGCTCGATCACCGGCGTCGGTTCCTACCTCCCCGAGCGCGTGCTCACCAACGCCGAACTCGAGCGAATGGTCGACACCACGGACGAATGGATCACCTCCCGGACCGGAATTCGTGAACGCCGCATGGCCGCCCCTGACGAGGCGACTTCCGATATGGCGGCGCACGCCGCCCGGCGTGCTCTGGAGTTCGCCGGCGTCACGGCGGAGCAGGTCGACTTGATCATCGTCGCGACCATCACTCCGGACATGCTGTTCCCGTCGGTGGCCTGCCTGGTTCAACAGAAAATTGGGGCCCGACGCGCCGCCGCGTTCGACCTGGAGGCTGCGTGCTCCGGGTTCATCTATGCCTTGGAGGTCGGCCAGCAGTTCATCATGTCCCACACCTACGACACGGTGTTGGTGATCGGCGCCGAAAAACTCTCCTCGATCCTGGACTGGACCGACCGAAACACCTGCGTGCTGTTCGGTGACGGGGCTGGCGCGGCGGTGCTGCAGAACCGACCGCGCTCCCACGGATTGCTGACGGCCTGCATGGGCGCGGATGGGACCAAGGCCGATTTGTTGTGCATGCCGGGCGGGGGCAGCCGCATTCCGGCGAGCCAGGATTCCGTTGCCTCGCGACTGCACTACCTGAGGATGGATGGGCGCGAAACGTTCAAGAACGCCGTCATGGCGATGGGCCGGGCCGCCGAGGAGGCTCTGGCCAGGTGCTCCCTGACGGTCGAGCAGATCAAGTGCATCATCCCGCACCAGGCCAACCGACGGATTATCGATGCGGTCGCGGACCGACTGGGTGCCCCGCTGGATCGCGTGTTCACAAACGTGGATCGCTATGGCAACACCTCCGCCGCCTCGGTCGCCATCGCCCTCGATGAAGCGGTCCGCTCAGGACGCATCGAGCGCGGTGATCTCCTGCTGCTGCTGGTGTTCGGGGCCGGGCTGACCTGGGGCTCGGCCGTGATCGAATGGTAATCGTCGCGGCACGCGCGTTGACGACGGGGGGGTGTGTGGTAGCGTCACCCCGCAGCTATGAGCGCCGGCCGACTTGATCGCAGTAATCCTTCCCGTGACGCCGCTCCGACGGCGACCACCCTGAACCTGCCGGCCACCGCCGTCACGATTCGCAAGAACGGCATCGAGTTCGCCTCGGCCAAGCCCTTGCCACCCTGGACCGAGGTCACGCTCGACATCGAGTCCCCCTCAGAGAGGCGCAAGGTGACCTGTCGCGGCGTCGTGGTCGCCTGCGAAGGCAACCGCCACGCCGGTTACCAGGTCGCGCTCCTCTTCGTCGGCCTGTCTCCCCAGACCCAGCAGCGGTTGGAGTCTCTCGCCCTTTCGGACCTCGGTTGAAGCTGTGGGCGGTCCGCCGACCGGCACCCGCTCCCCAGCTCCGGGGCCCGCTTCTTCGCTATGGAACTCTTTCATCGTATTCTAAAGACCGCCGTCGAGGGGGGTGCCTCCGATGTCCATGTCAAAATCGGGACCGCCGTCATTTTCCGCATCAACCGTCAACTGGTATCCATCGAATGCCCCGTCCCCTCCGAGGAATGGGTGAACCAGATCGTCGAGGCCATCGTGCCGCGGCACGCCAAGACCCTGTTGCTGGAGAACCGGGAGGTGGACTTCTCGTACTTCGTCCCGGGGATCGGCCGCTTCCGCACGAACGTGTTCCAGCAGCGGGGCTCGTTCTGCCTGGCAATGCGGTACGTGAAGACCGACATCCCGGCGTTCGAGCAACTCGGTCTGCTCCCCATTGTGAGGCGCATCGCCGAGTCTCCGCGTGGCATCGTGCTCGTGGCGGGTTCCACGGGTTCAGGGAAATCCACGACCCTCGCCGCGATGATGCAGCACATCAACCGGACTTCCCGCAAACACGTCATCACCCTCGAGGACCCGATCGAGTACGTCTTCGAGGACGACCAATCGGTGATCGAGCAGCGCGAGATCGGATTGGATACCCCCTCCTATGTCCATGGCCTGAAGTACGTCCTCCGCCAGGACCCGGATATCATCATGATCGGTGAGATGCGGGACTCCATCAGCTTCCAGGCGGCCATCGGTGCCGCTGACACCGGTCACTTGGTCCTCTCCACTCTCCACACCACCTCCGCATCCCAGTCGGTCATCCGGATTCTGGACTTCTTCAAGGCCGAGGAACGGGAACAGGTCCGCCGGCAGTTGGTGGGGACGCTCCAGGCGGTCATCTGCCAGCGCATGGTCCAGAGCATTGACAGCGGAGTGACGATTGCCCTCGAGGTGCTCATCAACAACGGCACGGTGCGCAAGCTCATCGAGGAGAATCGCCTCGACAAGCTCTCCGCGGCCATTGAGGTCGGGACCGACGACGGGATGGTCTCTTTCAACCAGGCCCTCTTCGACCTGGTGAAGGCCCGCAAGATCAGCGAGAAGGAGGCCCTGGCCAAGGCCACCAATGCCCAGGCGCTGGAGATGAACTTCAAGGGGATCTTCCTCGACGAAGGACGACGGATTCTCGGCTAGGACGGCGGCACCCCTGACCGCGCTCGCGGCACCGCGCCAGGGTTGGCGTTCCCCCCCAACTGGTGTCATCCTCCGGGTCGTCGCTGCCCTGCCGTCCCGGCAACCTCCGGGCACGGCCCAGCCCACATCGCCCCATGGGAGCATCCGAACCTCGAATCACTGACCAAACCGCGCGCCAACTGCCGGCAGACTGGCCCCTCGCCGCCTTCGACCACCAACCGCGCATCCGGGTGATCTTCGGCCCGGGCTCCCTGCGGCGGGTGGGTGAACTTGCCGCCGAACTGGGAGCGTCAAGGGTGCTGCTGGTCACCGATCCGGGGATCGTGCGTGCCGGGCATGCGGCGCGGGTCGCCGGCCATTTGGTGGCCCAAGGACTCGCGGTCGCGGTCTTCGACGGTACCCGTGAGAACCCTGACACCACGTGCGTCGACGAATGCCTGGCGGCGGCACGAGAGTTCGGTCCCGACCTGATCCTTGGCCTGGGCGGCGGCAGCGCCATGGATACCGCCAAGGGGACGAATTTCCTCCTGACCAACGGTGGCCGGATGCAGGACTACTGGGGCGTGGGCAAGGCTCGACTCCCCATGCTGCCATTCCTGGCGGTACCCACGACGGCCGGAACGGGCAGCGAATGTCAGTCGGCGGCGTTGATCTCCGATCCGGAGACCCATGTCAAAATGGCCTGCCTCGATCCCAAGGCTGCCGCGCGCGTCGCGATTCTGGATCCGGAGTTGACGCTCTCACAACCCTTCCGGGTGACGGCCTGCACCGGCATCGATGCCGTGGCACATGCCCTGGAGACCGCCGTCACCACGCGGCGCAATCCGGTATCGGCCATGTACTCCCGGGAAGCCTTCGGCCTCCTGGCAACCAGTTTCGTGCGGGTGGTCGAGCGCCCGGGGGACCTGGAGGCGCGAGGTCGCATGCTTCTGGGAGCCGCCTTCGCCGGTTCAGCCATCGAGGCGAGCATGCTCGGTGCCGTTCACGCCGCCGCGAACCCCCTGACCGCTTCGTTCAACGTGGCCCACGGTGAACGAAGCGGTGGGCCTGATGCTCCCTCACGTCGTCCGTTTCAACGCTGCGGACCCACGTGCGCGCCAAGTCTATGCCGAACTGGCCAGCTCCCTCCCGGGGAGTTCAGGCGGGCGGAGTTCGGAGGACCCGATGGTCGTGCTGGGACGAACCATCCACACCCTGCTGGCGGCGGCCGAGATGCCCCGCTCGCTGCGAGAGGCCGGGGTGGACCCAGGGTCGGTGCCGCGGCTCGCCGAGCAGGCCACGCGCCAGTGGACCGGTGGCTTCAACCCGCGGGCGGTGAGTGTCGCGGACTTCGTGGACCTCTACACGGCGGCCTTCGCGGGCTGGTGAATTGCCCGCAACCCCGGCGAGAACCGGCGAGAACCGCCTTGCATCGCCCTTCGGCGGCCCATACCCTCGGAGGCAAGCAACCGGGCCGAGCTCCATCGCGCGCCGTGCCCGTTGAGGCTGGTTAACCTGTCCTAGGCGGCACGGGAGGTCCGTGCGGCAATCTGTGTTGTCCCGAGTCACCAAAATCCAAGGGTTGGTTGCCGTCCGACATCGATTCAGCGTCGTGGCGGCCTCTTTGTCCTACCCTGGACGAATCGCTCGCGGTGGTTCGCCCCCGATCTGCTTACCAAGAAGAAGATGAGATTATGCCCGTCCGTTTCGCTCGCCCATCCCCCTCCCGCTCAACGGCTGCGCCCGGTTGGCGCACACATTTCGGCTTGCCAAAGGCTTGCCGAACAAGTTAATTCCCGCACGTCGAAGCTGTCCCGTTAAGGAACCTCTATGAATAGCGCTGTGAAGCAATACCCACGAACTCTCTCCCGGCTGCTCGGCCCTTGGGCGGCATTGGCAGCTCTGCTAATGAGCGCCCTGCCCACGTTTGGGCAGGTGACGCTCACGGGGAAGCCAATCACGATCGTCGACGCCACGCTCGACGGATCCCTTCCACCACCCCAGCCCAGTGTGCCGAGTAAAGCGTCGCCGTACGGCGATACGATCGTGGTCTCCGACACCACCGTCGGGAAGACCGTCATCGGCAAGGTCCAGCGCGTCGCCATCGTCCTGCCCGGCCTCTCACATAGCTATCTGGCGGACATCGATGTCCTGCTGGAGGGCCCCGGGGCCAAGAAGGCGATCCTGATGAGCGACGTCGCCGTCGGTATGGGCGCCAGCGGTTCAGATATCACGATCTCCCCGGTCGCTGGTTCCAATTTCCCCGAGTCAGGCCTTCCGGGCGCCTTGCTCCCCACCGGCTCGTGGAAGCCTACCGACTTCGGCCCGACCGAGACGTTCGACTCCCCGGCTCCCACGCCCCCTTACTTGCCCGATCTCGCCCAGTTCAACGGGGACTCCGGCAAGGGGGACTGGAAACTGTATGTCATGGACGACCGCCGTCTTGACAGCGGTTCCATCTCCGCCTGGCAGTTGAAGCTGTGGTTCTCTTCCGTTGTGTCGGTCACCAACAGCACCGTGACCACTGACGAGGACACCGCGGTCAACATACCCGTCAAGGTCGAGGATCTGGATACGGCGGTCGGCAATATCACCGTCACCGCGGTCTCGTCTGACACCAACATAGTTCAGAACGAGCGACTGACGGTCACCGGACCGGTCGGCAACGAGTTTCGGCTGAACATGCTGCCGAACCCGGACCGGAACGGGACGGTCACCGTGACGATCAGGGCCGATGACGGCATCACGACCGAGTCCATCAATATCACGCTCAACATCGCACCGAAGAATGACCGTCCTCTGGTCAACTCGGTGAAGATCGCCGGTGTCAGCACCAACGTGATCAGGGCCGTCCAGGGCAAGTTGTCACAGGCGTACACGATCAATATCAGCGACATCGACCTGCCGGCTCAGACGCTGGCAGCCTTCGGCACCTCCGGCGATACCAACATCACGCGGCAGGCGGATGTGGTTTTTCTGCCCGGCACGGGCCCCGACCGGACGTTCTATGTCGCACCCAAGGGAGCAGCCTTCGGAAATACCTTCCTCAACCTGTACGCCTGGGATGGCATTACCAACTCACTGGCGTTCACCCTCCCCTTCGCAGTGTCGCAGGTCAGCACCCAGAGGGTCTTCTCGAACTTCCACTCCATTGCCCTGGCCGACGGGACGGGAGCGACCAACAGCGCGACCGTCAGCGTGGATGATCTCAAGGCATTGATCGGCAAGGTGACCGTGACGCTCGCCAATGTGACCCATCC
>JBBQML010000300.1:0-6260 GCA_038328885.1 Verrucomicrobiota bacterium
CGTGAACACCCCTTTCTTCATCTCGCCCGCGTATTCCGTGCCCAGGATGACCATCTCCCGGCACTCGAAACAGAGGTCGATGCTCGTGCGCGACGTCATGCCCGTGGTGTGCGGGTTGGCCGGAAACTGGCCCGAGTTGTAAATCACGTAATCCGGCGACCCGAAGTGGGCCAACTCCTCCGCCGTGGGCCGGATGAGCATGTTCGCCATGAAAAGCGCATGGTACGGCCGCGCACAGACCACCCGGATCTTGGCCCGGTGTACCGGATCCCAGCCGGCGAAGCCGTCGACGCAGTAGAGACGCTCCCGCGTGTTGAGAAAGTCCTTCGCGCGGCGCCGGTTGATCTCGAAGCTGCGCTCCTCGATCGGAATGTTCACCGAGCCCCACCAGATGTCAGCCTCGGAGGCCGGAGCCCGGACGATGTGCTTGTCCTTGGGAGAACGGCCGGTCTTGTCCCCGGAATAGGCCACCAACGCGCCATTCTCCGCGATGCTGGCGAACCGGTCGAAACGGATCGCCTCCTCGTAGAGCCGGGCGGCCGGAAGATTGCGACCTATGTCGGCAACCATGATCTCATGATCCCTGAGGTCGAAGGGCTGGCTCATGCGTCGGGGCTTTGTCGTGGAGACCGTGGTGATCGCCGTGCGGTCATAAGTCTGACTGCTAGCTCGGTGAGGTCAACGGTAAGTTTGCTAATTGCAGATGCTGCGGTGCACCCCCGGTTCGTCGATGAGTCGACCTTAACGAGGTGGCGGCGAGCGTTGCTTCCCGACGCAGTCCGGAAGCGGGCCTGGACCGATGGCGCGCAGCGAGAGGGGTGGGGCGGCCCCCCCCCGGCAGGGTCAGCGTTCCGGCGGGGCCGTTCGCCGCAGCTTCTCGGCGATCTCGGGCGTGGGCTCGAGTTCCTGCGCCCGCTGCCAGGCTTTCCGGGCCGCCTCAACCTGCCCCAGCTTCTCGTGGATGTCCCCGAGGTGGTCCTCCAAGGTGGCATCGGGCTCCTTGACCAGGTCCATGGCCTTCAACTGGAGCGGCAGCGCCTCGGCCGGACGGCCTAGTTGGTGCAGGACCCAGGCAAGGCTGTCGAGGAACGCCCCGTTGTCAGGCTCGAGGTCCACCGCCCGTTGAATCAGCTCGCGGGCACGCTCGAGGTTCGTGCCCCGCTCGGCCCACATGTAGCCGAGGTAGTTCAGAGCCTCGGCGAAGTCCGGCTTCAGTTCGACGGCTCTCTCGAACTGCACCGCGGCGTCGTCGAAGCGCTTGGCCCGTTCGTAGGCGATGCCGGACTGGAAGAAGAAGAGCGCGGTGAGTTGCTCCGGGACGGTGGCGCCGGCGATGACCTCGGCGGCGGTGAAATGGCGGATGGCCTCCTCGTAGCGTTTGAGTTCGATCAGGGCCGCGGCCGAATAGAATTCCACCTGGAACGAGGAACGGAACTTGCCCCGAGCCCGATCGAGCACCGCCAGGGCCTCCTGCGGCCGGCTGTGGCTGAGATGGGCGATGGCGAGATCGTAGTAGATCGCCTCGTTGTCCGGGCGCAGAATCAGCACCTGATTGAACTCCGAGACGGCCTCCTCGAAGCGCTTCGCCTCGAGCGCCAGCACCCCGAGGTAGTAGTGCGGCAACGGATTGGTCGGCTGGCGGAGCGAGAGAACGCGCAATTGCTCGGCGGCCTTCTCGTGGTTGTCCGTCCGGAGGTAGACGTCCGCCAACCGTTCGCGCAGCCCAGGCAGGTCGGGCTCGGTCTCCAACAATCGCTGATAGAGGGGTACCGACTTCGTGCCCTCGCCGAAGAGTTGGAATAGATCCGCCAACCGCAGCACCTCCGCCGGCTCAGCGGGCTTGAGGGCAGCGGCACGATCGAGCAAAACCAGAATTCGGGGCTTCAGGTCCCCTACCCCGGGGTCCTTGACCTGTTGGATGGCCCCCAGCGCCTCCGCCAGCATCAGCAGGAAACGCGTGTCGGTGTCCGGCTGCCTGGCCGCCTCCTCCAGCACCCCCACGGCATCTGCCACCTGGCCGGCCTCGAGATAGATCTGCGCCAGGTTCTGATAGCCGGCGAGGTTGCGCGGCATCCGCAGGACCGCCTGCTGGTTGGCGATGATGGCGGCTTCCGATCGACCGGCCAGTTTGTGAACCATCCCGAGCCAGCCCCAGACGAGGCCGGACGCCTCCGGCCGCAGGGAGGCCCGCTCGAGCACGGTTGTGGCGTCGTCCAGACGCCGGCCTTCGACCAGCTTGCGCGCCACCTCGAGCGTCAGATCCTCGTTGTCCGGATCCAACTCGCTGGCCCGCAGGTAGTGGTCCAGCGCCGTTTCCGGAGACTCATCGAAATCGTCGAGTACCGCTGCGGCGAACCGGGCATGGGCCTCGATGCGTTGCTCGTCGGCCTCGGACAACGTGAGTTCCCGGGCGTCCATCGCCTGCCCCGGCCTGAGCACCTGCGGTTCGCCCGGTCGAGGCACGGATCGACACCCCGTGCCGCCGAGGGCGAGGGCGAGGGCGACGAGCAACAAGGCTGCCCGCGCCGATCCGGAACGGAATCGGCACAGCAGCACGCACGCACGACGTTCCCAGCACGTGTGCGGTGGGCGGTGATGGCGATAGGCCACAACGAACAACCTTCCCCCCGGTCTGGTCCGAGAGCGGACCGTCGGGAGCCGGGTGACGGATCGTGGTGCCCCGACGGGCTCAGCCCGTAGAAACGCGGCGGGCGAAGGTCACTTCTGTCACTTCTGCCATGTGCGCTTCTTGTGGCGGTTGGCGCGCAACTTCTTGCTGCGCTTATGCTTGTTGATCTTCGCTTTCCGACGCTTTTTTAACGATCCCATACAATAAACTGGTCTGTGGCAGCCCCGAGGCGCCGCCTAGTAAACGATCTTGTTGAGCGGATATTCGATGATCCCCTCCGCACCGGCGGCCTTGAGTAGCGGGATAATCTCCCGCACCACCCGCTCGTCGAGGATCGTTTCCACCGCCACCCAGCCCGGCTGGCTGAGCGACGAGACGGTTGGATTACGCAACGCGGGAAGCGTTTGCAACACCTTTGGGAGTTGGTCGGAGGGGACGTTCAGCTTCAAACCGACCTTCGCCTCGGCATCGATGGCCCCGCGGAGGAGCAGACAGAGGGTCTCGATCTTCTGGCGTTTCCAGTCGTCCGCCCACGCTCCGTGATTCGCGATCATGCGCGGCGTCGAGGTCAGCAGCGTGTCCACGATGCGCAGCCGGTTGGCCCGAAGGGAGGACCCGGTCTCGGTCACTTCGACGATCGCGTCGACGAGTTCGTGCGCCTTCACCTCGGTGGCCCCCCAGGAGAACTCCACCTCCGCTTTCACCCCATGCTTCCGGAGGTACTTCCTGGTCAGGTTCAACACCTCGGTGGCGATTCGCTTGCCCTCGAGATCCTTGGCCGACTGGATCGGGGAGTCTTCCGGAACGGCCAGCACCCAGCGGGTTGGCTGCCGCGAGACCTTGCTGAAGAGGAACTCGCCCACTTCCCGCACCTCCGAACCGTTCTCCACGATCCAGTCGTGACCCGTGATCCCGGCGTCGAGGTAGCCGTGTTCGACATACCGGCTGATCTCCTGGGCCCGGATCAGGCGGATCTCGAGTTCGGGATCATCGACGTACGGTATGTACGAGCGACTGCTCACCTGAACGTTCCAGCCGGCACGGGCCAACTTCTCGAGCGTGGCCTCCTGGAGGCTGCCCTTGGGCAGGCCCAACCGGAGTACGCGCGGTCGTGCGGCGTTGCCCGCCGGGGCAGGCGTGGCCTCCCTGGTCGTCCTGGCCTTCGGCTGCTTCCGCGGCTTCGTCGTCTTCGTCGTCTTCGTCTTGCTCATGAAAAGTGGGGGCCCGTGATCCGCCGATGGTGCCGTCGCTCCCGGCCGCGGGCAGGGAAACTCCTCACCCCGGCCCGTCCCCGGTCGGGAAGCCCACGACCCGACGCCCCTCGAGCCGAACCTGTCCGCGCGCCAGGGCGGCCAGCGCCGCCGGGTACAGCCGCCTCTCGGCCTGCTGGACCCGCTCATGCAACGTTACCGGGGTGTCGCCGTCGAGCACGGCTACCGCCGCCTGGCCGAGAATCGGCCCGCTATCGATGCCGTCGTCCACGAAATGCACCGTGCAGCCGGTGATCTTGACCCCATGGTCGAGGGCCTGCTTCCAGGCCTCCAAGCCGGGAAAGGCCGGGAGCAGCGAAGGGTGGATATTGATCACCCGCGAAGGAAACGCACGCAGGAACCCGCCCTTCAGGATCCGCATGAAACCCGCGAGCACCACCAGGTCCACCCCGGCCGCCAGAAGGCGCTCCGCGTAGGCCCGCTCCCCGTCCTCGTCCAGCTTCGTTCGGAACCGTCCCGGGGGCAGGTATTCCGCCGGAAGCCCGCGCTCCGCGGCCCGGGCGAGGATCCCGGCGTCGGGGACATCGCTGAGCACAAGGGCGACCTCTGCCGGGATCGAGCCGGTCGCACACGCGTCGGCGATGGCCACCAGGTTCGAGCCCTTCCCCGAGCCAAGCACACCGAGACGATAGGGCGACGGCATCTTCAAAGGCCGTTTTGGTACGCAGTGAGGCGGAACGAAACAAGGACAAAGCCAATCCGGTGCGTCGGTGCGTCGGTGCGTCGGTCCGTCGGTCCGTCGGTCCGTCGGTGTACCGTCCATCGCCCACCCCCGTGCCGCCGGACACCCGCCCCGCCACACGGCTCCAGACTTGACGAACCCTCACCCGGGGGAGTTCGGTGTATTCACGATGACCCTCCCGTCTCCCCGCCGTGGATTCCGCCAGGGGTTCACCCTGATCGAACTGTTGGTCGTCATCGCCATTATCGCCATTCTGGCCAGCATGCTTCTTCCCGCCCTGGCCAAGGCCAAAGGCCGGGCAGAGGCGATCAAGTGCGTGAACAACCTCAAGCAGCTGTCGATCATCTTCGTGTTGTACGCCGACGAGAACGATGACCGGGTCGCCTCCAACGGCCGCGGCGACGCCGGCTCGGTTCCCACGTGGGTTGGGGGCAGTTTCGAGAGCGATCTGCCGGACAACACGAACTCCTTCCTGATGACGGATCCCAAACGCTCGCTCTTTGCGCCCTATCTGAAGAGCTACGAGCTCTACCGTTGTCCCTCCGATCGCACCCAGGTCACGGTCAGCGGCAAGAAGCGTCCCGTGGTCCGCAGCTACGGCCTCAACTCGTCGGTCGGTTGGGCCCCGTACGATTCCAACAACAACCCGCAGCGCTACCGCAACCTCCCGACTCCGGGCTACCGGGTGTACCGCAAGTCGGTGGACTTCACCGTCCCAGGCCCGTCGACCACGCTCACCTTCATCGAGATCCACAGCGACAGTATCTGCCGGCCGTTCTTCGGGATCGCGCTGGGCCAGAGTATTTTCTACCACCTCCCGGCGAACTATCACGACCGCAGCAGCGTCACGGCGTTCGCCGATGGGCATGTGGAACGTCCGCGCTGGATGGACCCCCGGACCTACGCCCCGCCGAGAACCATCGCCTGGCACGACCACAGCTACGCGAGTGCCAGGAACCGGGATCTCGTCTGGCTCCAGGAACACGCCTCGGCCAAGGAGTAGCCCCCACGCGTCCCCAGCCCCGGCGTCCCCCATCCCGCATGTCCCCTCCCCGCGTCCTCTGCCCTCTCGCCCCCGGTTTCGAGGAGATCGAAACCATCGCCCCGGTGGACCTCCTGCGTCGGGCGGGGGCGGAAGTCATGCTCGCCGCACTGACCTCCGAACGATGGGTAACCGGCCGTTGTGGCGTGGTGGTGCAGGCGGATATCGCGCTGTCCGAAGCCGAAGGCCAGTCCTGGGATCTCCTGTTGATTCCGGGCGGACCCGGCGTGAAGGCCCTGCGCACCGACGGCCGTGCCGCGCGATGGGCCCGGTTCTTGGTGGATGCCGGCCGGCCGGTGGCCGCCATTTGTGCGGCACCCACAGTGCTTGCCGATGCCGGCCTGCTGCCCACGGGCCGCCGGTTCACGGCGCATTTTTCGGTCCACGATGAGTTGCCCCAGGCCCTGGGGAACGAGCGGGTGGTTGAGGACGGGCTGCTGATCACCTCCCGCGGCGCCGGCACGGCGGTCGACTTCGGGCTGGCCTTGGTGCGTCGCCTGTTCGGCGAGGCCAGAGCCGTCGAGATCGCCACCGCCATCATGTTCTGAACCACGGCACAACGCTTCCCCAAAGGGGTGGGCCGTGGTATGCAGCGACCGTTCCTCCGATTCGACTCGATTCTCTACCGCCATGAAC
>JBBQML010000301.1:0-6210 GCA_038328885.1 Verrucomicrobiota bacterium
CGTGGCGAACGCTTCTGGCCCGTGAGTCGGGAAAAGACCCCCAAACAGCTCATTCGTCTCCTGGGGGGAACCTCGTTCCTCCAGCAGGCCGTCGACCGCGTGCTGCCCGTGGTTCCACTCCGCAACGTCATCGTCATCACCAACACCGCCCAGGCCGCCGAGGTGCGCCGCCAACTGCCCGATCTCCCCACGGAGAACGTCGTCGCCGAACCCCTCGGCCGCGACACCTGCGCCGCGGTCACCCTCGGCGCTGCGATCGTCGGGGCGCGCTCGACCACCGGCGTCATGGCGGTGCTGCCCGCCGACCATGTCATCGCGGACGGGGCCGGCTTCCAACAGGTGCTGACCGACAGTCTCGACCTGGCCGGTCGCGGCCAGGTGATCGCCACCATTGGCATCCGACCGACCGAACCGGCCACCGGTTATGGATACATCCGGGTGGGCGATCCCCTGCCCCCGCCGCACGGCCGCGACGCCTACGCCACGGTCTTCCATCGGGCGGAGGCTTTCAGGGAGAAGCCCAGCCAGGAAGTGGCCGCCGAATATGTCCGGGGAGGTCACTACCGCTGGAATGCGGGCATGTTCATCTGGTCGTTCATCACCGTCACCCAGGGATTGCAGGCCCACCAACCGGAGATGTTCTCCGCCTGTGAACGCTGGTTCGAGGCCGCCAGCAAAGGGGTCAAACCGCTCGCCCGCGTGCTCGCCCGCGAGTACCCGCAGGTCCGGAAGATCTCCATCGACTACGCCCTCATGGAACGGGCCCAGAACGTGGTCGTGGCCGACGGCGCCTTCGACTGGGACGACCTCGGCGCCTGGAACGCCCTGGCACGCCACCTTCCCGCCGACCCGGAAGGCAATTGCGCCGTCGGCGATTTCGTCCACGTGGACGCCGCCCGGAACATCATCTTCGACGCCCGGACCAGGGCCGCGCGCGCGCCGATCTGCCTGGTCGGCCTGCAGGACGTGATCGTGGTCCAGACGGACGACGCCACTTTGGTGGCGCACCAGAGCCAGTCGCAGAAGATCAAGGAACTGGTCCGGAAACTGGCCGCGGACCCCCGCTACGCCGGGTTGGTTTAGCCCACCACCCCGCCAGGGTCTGTCTGGCGTCGTTGCCGTGGGAGGCGCACGGATTCCGCACCCGGGCGCTTGCTTTTCGCCCTGGGGCTGTTGCTCCGTTGGCCCCATGAATTTTCCGGAAAAGTGGTACCTGGATGGGCGCCTCGGGGGCGCCGCGGCGTCCGGCCTCCGCGAATCGAAGTCCAAAGGCGGCCCCCCGGAGCGCTGGCTGCAGGAGATCTGGGCCCACCAGCGGATTCGCCGCGACGCGCTCAGCACAACGGAAGGTCGGCGGCTGAGCATCCTGCACCCGGGCTTCTGGAACCGCGAGGCCGGCCCCGATTTTCTGCGGGCGGTCATCCAGATCGACGACCAGCCGCCCGTCTCCGGCGACATCGAAATCGACCTGCACCCGGGCGGTTGGAAGAGCCACGGCCACGCCACGAACAAGGCCTTCGGCAACGTGATCCTGCACGTGGTCTGGGAAGCCTCCGAAGCGCCCCCCGTCCTGCCCACCCTCCGCCTCCAGAGCGTCCTCGACGCACCGCTGGAGGAATTGGAGACCTGGGTGGGGGGTGCCGGCGAGGTCCCTTCCAAATGGCTGGAGGGTGACTGTTGCGCACCGCTGCACCGGTTGCCACCGCAGGCCCTGCGGGAAGTCCTGCGCCAGGCCGCCCGCGTGCGACTGCGGACGAAGGCCTACCTGTTTCGCGCGCGTGCGAGGGTCGTGGGCTGGCACCAGGCCCTTTGGGAAGGCGTGTTCCGCGCGCTCGGTTACAAGCACAACGCCTGGCCCATGCAGGCCGTGGCCGAACTCCTGCCGGAGGCGCTGACTCATCCCGTCGAAACCCCCGAGCCGCGCGAGGGTTGGGAGGCTAGACTGCTCGGGCTCAGCGGCCTGCTCCCGGCTGAGCCCAAGCCCGGCACCCGTGCTCGACGGCTCTGGGACTTCTGGTGGCGTGAGCGTGAGCTTTTCCAGCCGCGCGCGATCCCGGCCGCGCTCTGGCGGTTGAATGGCGTCCGGCCCGCCAACCATCCCCAGCGCCGGCTGGCCCTGGCCGCCGCCTGGGTCGCCGACCCCGGCTGGATCGGCCGACTGGAGGAGTGGTTCCGCACCCTGGGTGCCACCACGGACACCGCGGCTGCCGAACACGCGCTGTTCGAATGCCTGCGGCCTGAACCCCATGGCTTCTGGCGCCGGCACTACACCCTCACCACGCGTGAACTCCCCGAGGCCCCCGCCCTGCTCGGGGCCGGCCGGATCAACGACCTCGCCGTGAACGTGATCCTCCCGTGGTTCTGGGCCCGCGCCGAGGTGGGCCGCGAACCCGCCACCCAGGAGATGGTCACCGCCCTTTACGACACCTGGTCTCCCGGCGAGGACAACACCACTCTCAAACTCGCCCGGGCCCGCCTCCTGGGGACCGACTCGCTCCCGGGCCCCAAAACCGCGGCCCTGCAGCAGGGCATGCTCCAGATCGTGCGCGACTTCTGCTCCTACTCCAATGCCGTCTGCGAAAACTGCCGCTTCCCGGAGCTCGTCGCGGGGCTGAAGGTCGCCGACCCGGCGGCCCCCGACTGACTCAGCGTCCCCGCAGGACTCGCCATCCGCTCGCCGACAAGCGCTCCCGGGCTCGCGCCAGATCGCGCGTGGCCAGGAAGCTGGGTGGCAGCCACACTTCCCCGGTCCCCTGCCCCGGCGGGATGAGTTGGGGCGACCAGAACCCCTTGCGGATGCGCTGAATCGTGAAACCGAGTTCCTCGAGCAACGTGCACGATGGACTGGGGTAGCCGTGGTGCTCCTCGAAGATGATGTCCCGGACCGCCCCGCTGCCCAGCAGGGCGCGGCCACCCTGGAAGACCGCGAGTTCGTGGCCTTCCACGTCCACCTTCATCAACGCCGGGGGGCGTTCGGGCGGACAGAGCGAGTCCATGGTCAGGGTCCGCACCTCGAAACCGTTGCCCTGTCCCTCCACGCCCCCCTCCAGAGTGGAGGTGCCCTGGTTGTGCTCAAACTCGGCCGGCTCCTGCAGCCAGGCGGTCCCGGCCTGGTCGCTCAGTGCTTCCCGATGCAGTTCGACCGCGGCGACATCCCCCGACCAACGGGCGGTCTGGCCGGCGAGCACCGCATGGATCCGGGGATGGGGCTCGAACGCGAGGACCCGCCCCGCCCGCCCCAACCGTGCGGCCAGGAGGCTGGTCACGTAGCCGATGTTGGCCCCCACATCCCAGGCGCACTCGCCCGGATCCAGCAGCCGCCACGCCACCTCGGAGACCGGCAGGTCGTAGACGCCGAGCTGCCAGACCGCGAGCCCGATCTCATCGGCCGTGGAAACCTGCAGGGGCAACCCCCAGGGGAGCGGAAGCACCAGGGTTTGCGGGGCCGCCCCCCGTGACCGCCGCAGCCTCAGCAGCAGTTGCGAGGGCCGAAAGACGTACTCCGGCTTGAACGGGTTAGGCATGGTGTACCAAGGCACCCGCATCAAACCCGGCCCCCTCCCGGATGGCAAGCAACCCGGCCACCGTCCCCGCACCCATCCCTCTTTCCTCCCCCTTTCCGCCAACCGGCGCAATGCTGGGGCCACCGGTGCCGCACCAGTCCCCCACCCCCCACCGCCTCACCACCCAGGACCTCGCCCCGGCCCGCGGCACGCCGGCCGCCCCCGGGGCCTACGAGTTGCATCCCAGCCACCCCCTGCCCCAGGGGAGCATCCACCTCGGCTTCGCGGCCCTCGCCGAACGCCTGCCTGCCCAGGGAACCGTCGTCATCGACGGCGACCCGGGGATTCTCTGGGAGGACCTTCGCGTCCGTCTCGACTCCGCCCTGCAGCAACGCGACGCGCCGCGGACCTGGACCCCCATCACGGAGGCCCTCCTGCCCGAGGAGGAAATCGAGCGTCGGCTCGCGCCGTTCCTGGGCGGCGAGGACCCGATCTTCGGCACCCGCTTCACCGGCTCGTTGGGGGATTTTTTCGATCCTTCCGCACTGGCGCGGGGTGGCCGTCCGCCCGGCGCTCCCCCCACGGCCGGCCTGTGGATCGTCTACGGGTGCGGTGCCGCCCTCGCCCCGGCCGCCACCGATCCCGTCGTGATGTATGTCGAGCTCCCCAAGAACGAACAGCAGTTCCGTGCCCGGGCCGGGGTACCCACCAACCTCGGCCGGGCGCACGCCCTGCCGGCCAAGGCTGCGTACAAGCGATCCTACTTCGTCGATTGGCCCGCCCTGCGGGCTCACAAACGATCCCTGGCCGCGCGCATCGACCTGTTCGTCGACGGCCAGCGCCCCGAGGAACCGACGTTCACGACCGGCTCCGACCTCCGGGCCGGTCTGGCGGACCTCGCGACCCACCCGTTCCGGGTCCGCCCCTGGTTCGAGCCCGGTCCCTGGGGCGGACAATGGTGCCGTCGCCACTTCCCCGAACTGCCCCCGGCCCCCAACTACGCCTGGTCGTTCGAGCTGATCGTACCCGAGAACGGACTCACCTTCCGCGATGCCCTGAACCTCCGGCTGGAGGTTTCGTTCGACTGGCTGATGTTCGGGGCAAGCGAAGCGATCCTGGGGGACAGCGCGGCCTGGTTCGGCGAGGAGTTCCCCATCCGCTTCGACTTCCTGGACACGGTGGAGGGCGGCAACCTTTCCCTCCAGGTGCATCCTTCGCCCGAGTACATCCGCCAGCACTTCGGGGAGCGGTTCACTCAGGACGAGACGTACTACATCCTGGATGCCGAACCCGGCGCCACCGTGAACGTGGGATTCCAGCCCGACGTCGACCCGGCGGCATTCCAGTCCGCGCTGGAGCATAGTTTCCGGACCGCCACCCCCTTCGACGCGGACCGTTTCGTGCAAGCGCTCCCCGCACGCCGGCACGACCTCTTCCTGATACCCCATGGAACGGTCCACGGCGCAGGGACGGGCAACCTGGTTCTGGAGATCAGCGCCACTCCCTACATCTTCACCTTCAAGCTGCACGACTGGCTGCGCCCCGACCTCGATGGCCGGCCGCGCCCGTTGAACGTGGAGCGGGGCATGGCGAACCTCGACTTCTCCCGCCAGGGGGATCGGGTGCGGCAGGAACTGGTCAGCCATCCCATCCAGGTGGCCACGGGGGAGGGGTGGACGCTCGAGCACCTGCCCACCCACCCGGATCACTTCTACGCCGTCTTCCGATACGAGGTGCAGGACCAGCGGCGGGTCGAGGTCGTCACCGACGGCAGTTTTCACGCGCTCAGTCTGGTGGAGGGCCGCCACGTCGAAGTGACCACGGCGGACGGCCGCCGCCGAACCCTCAGTTATGCGGAAACGCTCGTGGTGCCGGCCGCCACCGGCAGCTACGCCCTGGAAAACACCGGCGGCGGGAAAGCGATCCTGCTGCTGGCGCGCATGAAACCTCCCGCGCAGTTCCCCGGATGGATGAGCACCCCACCCGTGGAGCGTCGATCCGATCAAGTCCAGTGATCACGGCCGTGTCGCTCCCCGTTGCGGTTCGAGCGCAAAGGCCCGAGTCCGGAGGTATTGTTTCGCGTCCTTCGCGTTTTTCGCGGTCGATTCCCCGGGCCATGCACGGTGAGACGTGGGTCCGCTTCGCCCCAGCGGGATTGTCGGCGATCCCGGGCCCGGATGAACTCCCCGCGACCCGCCGCCGTGAGCGCCTCCGCGCGTGACGGCGCCCGGACGAACCCCCCCTGCCCCATGGACAACGCCCAACCCGCCCCCGTCGCAACCTCGCCGGCGGCCCCGCCCGCAGCCCAGCGACGCTACCTCCTCCTGCTGACGCTGGTGGCCGCGTTTGGCGGTTTCCTGTTCGGTTACGACACCGCGGTGGTGTCCGGGGCGATCGGATTCCTGCAGCAACACTTCCAACTCACCGCCGACATGACGGGCTGGGCGGCGTCGAGCGTGCTGATCGGGTGCATGTTCGGGGCCATGGGCGGCGGGCCGCTCGGGGACCGCATCGGCCGCAAGCGGAGCCTGATGCTGTGCGCACTCCTCTTCCTTGGTTCCTCGCTGGCCTCCGCCGTGCCGGCCACGCTGGGGGCGTTCGCCTGGGCCCGGTTCTTCGGGGGCCTCGCCATTGGTGCTGCCTCGATACTTTCACCCATCTACATCGCGGAGATCGCGCCGGAGAAAATCCGGGGCCGACTGGTCTC
>JBBQML010000302.1:0-6195 GCA_038328885.1 Verrucomicrobiota bacterium
CCGGGAACTCTCCCTCGACCAGTGTCTGGAACTGGCCATGCGGAACAGCCACCGCCGGCCCGCCTCGCAGTTCGCCATCGCCGCCGCCGAGGCACAGCACCGGCAGGCGCTCGCCGGTTACTGGCCGCAGGTCCAGGCCAACGGCGGGTTCACTCGCCTGGATGAGCCGCCGAACTTCATCTTCCCCGCCGGCCAGATGTACCTCGCGGCCCAGACCATCAACACCCCGCCCGGCACCGCCCTCGTCACCGTCCCGGCCGGCGTCCTCGGCCCCGCCGCGGTCCAACTCCCGGTCACTTTCCCCGGTCAGACCATCAACACTTCGCCCCAGCTCTTCCCGATTCCCCCACAGGACGTCAAACTCATGGACGAGAATTCGTTCGCCGCGTCCGTCAGCGCGGTCTGGCTGCTCTACGACGGCGGGATGCGCCGGGGGCTCCGCGAGCAGTCCGCCGCCGGACTCGAGGCGGCCCGCCAGGAGTCCCGACGGACCGATCTCGAGATCGTCGACAGCGTCCGCCGCCTGTACTGGGGTGCCGTTCTTTCCCGCCAACTCCACCAGGTCGGCAGCGACACGCTCGCCCGCATGGAGGCCACCCTCAACCTCACCGAAACGATGTACAAGGAGGGCAGTGGCAAGGTGAAGAAGACCGACTTCCTCGACAACAAGGTGATGGTCGAGTCCCTGCGCTCGATGATCGCCCTCCTCGAGAAGAATGACGACATGTCCCAGGCCGCCCTCGCCAACACCATGGGCCTCTCCTGGCGGGACAGTGTCCGACCGCTCGACCCGGAGATCCCCTTCGAGGCCGCCACCGCCAGCCTCCCCGACATGGTGGGAACGGCCTACCAGTTCAGCCCGGACTGGGCCCAACTGGAAGCGGGCATCCAGGCCGCCAAGGGTGCCGTCCGCACCGCCCGCAGCGGCCATCATCCCAAGATCGCCATCACCGGCGAGTTGCACAAATGGTGGAACGACTACGACGCCGGCATGAGCACCAGCGCCAACCGTGAGGGCTGGAGCGTCGGCGTGGGCCTCGAGTTCCCACTCTTCGACGGCTTCCTCACCCGCAACCGCGTCAGTGAGGCCAAGGCCCGGGAGGCAAAGATCAACGAGGAGAAGATCCTCCTCCAGGAGGGCATCGGCCTGATGGTGAGGGACACCTTCCTCGGCCTCACCGCCGCCCGGAAGTCCTACGCGGCCACCCTCGAGGCCATGAACTCGGCCGAGGAAAACCGCGACCTCAACACGCGTGCCTACCAGAACGAACTCGTCGAAACCGAGAAAGTCATTCGCGCTCAACTGGCCGAAGCCCTGATGACCGCCCAACACCTCAAGACCCGCTATGACCATGTGGCCCTCCGATCCCGGCTCGATCTCATCGTGGGCACCGAACTCTGGAAGCGCGTGCAGACCCCACGCTGACCTTCACGCCCTGACCCAGTCGTGAGCCCACCCCATCCGCTCCTCGAGCTCGAGCACGACGCGCTGCTGCAGGCCTTTCCCGGCCTGCTTTTTCGGCTGGATGCCGGGGGCCGGATCCTGGGTTCCCGAATCGACGCCCCGTCCGACGCCCTCCTCCCCGCGGCGGGGCTCGTCGGAAAGCGCATCCAGTCGGTTCCTGAGCCCGCGGTCGCTCGAGCCTTCGCCGCGGCCCTCGCCCAACTCCGCGCGACTCGCGCCCTCGTCACGTTCCAGTACTCCCTGAAGATCCGTGGCTCCGACGAGCGGTATGAAGCGCGGCTGATGCCGCTTCCGGATGAGCAGGCGCTCGCCTTCCTGCGCAACGTCTCCGCCTCCGCCCGCGCCGCGGAGGCGCTCGAGGCAAGCCAGTTTTTTCTCCGTCGATCCCAAGCCGTGGCCGGGATCGGTTCCTACTACCTCGATGCCCTGACCGGCGTGTGGCGGAGTTCGCCTCAACTCGACTCGATCCTCGGCATCGACGCCGCCTTCACGAGGAACGTCGCCGGGTGGACCTCCCTCATCCACCCGGAGCACCGCGCGGACATGCTTCGCCACCTCAGTGAGCACGTGCTCGCCGAACACCAACGCTTCGACCGCGAATACCGCATCATCCGCGTTTGCGACCAGTCGGATCGGTGGGTCCACGGCCTGGGAGAACTGGAGTTCGACGCCGCCGGTACCGCGGTCCGGATGATCGGCACCATCCAGGACATCACCGACCGCCGCAGGGTGGAGAAGGAGCTCAGGGTGAGCGAGGAGCGCCTCCGCCTGGCCCTGGCCGCCGCCAACCAGGGGCTCTATGACCTTAACCTCCAGACCGGCGAGGCCGTGGTCAGCCCGGAGTACGCCCGCATGCTCGGCTACGAGCCGGAAACCTTCCACGAAACCAGCGCCTCCTGGCGCGGGCGAATGCACCCGGACGATGTCGAATCCGCCTGCAAAGCCTACACCGAGTACATCGCCGGTCGGTTGCCGGAACACCGGGTCGAGTTCCGCCAGCGCACCCGCAGCGGCGAATGGAAGTGGATTCAGTCCCTCGGCAAGGTGGTCGACTGGGATGCCCAGGGCCAACCCCTGCGCCTGCTCGGCACCCACAGCGACATCACCCAGCGTCGGCGTGCGGAGGAGATTCTCGGTCTGAGCATGGAGCGCTTCACGCTGGCCATGGAGGCCTCCACCGATGGTCTCTGGGACTGGCACCTGCCCTCCGGCCGCGCCTACTTCAGTCCCCGCTACTACACCATGCTGGGGTACCCCCCCGACAGTCAGCCTGCCGGTTACGACACTTGGATCGCCTGGCTGCATCCCGATGATCGCGCCCGGGCGATGGCCACGGTGACCGCCTACCTCCGGAACGATCGTGACGCCTTCGAGATCGAGTTCCGCATGCAGCACGCCTCGGGCCACTACCGCTGGATCCACTCCCGCGGCCGCGTCGTCCAACGCGACGCCCAAGGCCAGGCCCTCCGCATGGTCGGCATCCACTCCGACATCACCGAGCAGAGGCTGGCTTCGGAGCGCTTGGCGGGAGCCCGTGACGAACTCGAGCTCCGGGTCCAGGAACGCACCACCCAGCTCACCGAAGCGAAGCTCGCCGCCGAGGCTGCCAGCCAGGCCAAATCCCGCTTCCTGGCGATGATGAGCCACGAGATCCGCACCCCGCTCAATGGCGTGACCGGCATGCTGCACCTCCTCCAGCGGGACCGCCTCACCGCCCAGCAGCACCACTGGATCGAGCTGGCCTCCACCTCCGCCAGCACTCTCCTCCGTGTCATCAACGATGTCCTCGATTTCTCCAAGATCGAGGCCGGCAAACTCGAGCTCCGCATCGCCGACACCGACCTCCACACCACCATCCAGCAAACGGCCATCACCTTCGCCGAACGCGCGATCACGCGCGGCCTCGGCTGGAGCGTGCTCATCGATCCCCTGGTCCCCCGCGCTGTCGTCGCCGACGCCGACCGCCTCGCCCAGGTGCTCGGCAACCTCCTCGGGAATGCCATCAAGTTCACCGATACCGGCAACGTCCGATTGTACGTCAACCGGGCCGGAGAAGCCGCCGGCACGGTCCGCGTGCGCTTCCAGATCACCGACACCGGCCCGGGCATCGCCCCGGACCAGCACCGCCACCTCTTCCAACCCTTCTCCCAACTCGACAACTCGACCACGCGCCGCCATGGCGGCACCGGCCTCGGCCTCGGCATCTGCAAGCAACTCGTCGAACTGATGGACGGCCGCATCGGCGTGGAGAGCACTCCCGGGAAGGGGAGCACGTTCTGGTTCGAACTTCCGCTCACTCGGACCACGCCCCCCACCCCACACGCCCTGGCCGACCACGGCACGACCGCGGGCCCCGACCTCCCCACCTTAGCCTCCCCAGCCCCGCGCCGCACACCAGGCCGCGTGCTCCTCGCCGAAGACAACGAGATCAACCAGGAACTCGCCCGCGAAATGATCCTCCACGCGGGCTGCACCTGCGATTGCGTTCCCAATGGAGCCGAAGCGGTGCGCGCCGCTTTCACCGGCCATTACGACCTCCTCTTCATGGACTGCATGATGCCCGAGATGGACGGCTACACCGCCACACGAACCCTCCGTCGCGAGGAAGCCCGCCGCGCCAACGCCGGTAAGGGCGTCCGCCGGCTCACCATCATCGCCATGACCGCCAATGCCATGGAAGGCGACCGTGAGGCCTGCCTCGCTGCCGGCATGGACGACTACCTCAGCAAGCCGCTCGACCCCGGATTGGTGGGCCAAACGATCGCCCGCTGGCTCCCGACCGAAACCCCGGACACCGGGACGGACCCCTCGGCGCCTCGGGAACGCGCCAACGCCACCTCTCCCGCACGCGCCTCGGGTGACGCGTCTCCGGCCCCCGACCGCCCAAACCAGGTCCCCTTCCCGCTGAACCCGTGGAATCAGCTCTGCCCATCCCCACGCCGCCCGGTCACCCTCGCCGAGGCTCGCGACTTTCCCAGGCGCTAAGGAACATCCCGATCGAGCGAAAGGTCACGACCATCATCCTGGCGGGCAGCCTCGTCACGCTGTTAATTGCCGCCTCCATCGTCTGGACGTTCGACCGACTCCACACCCGACGCAACATCGAACGCGACGCCCGGATCCAGGCCGAGATCACCGCCGCGAACTGCTCCGGCGCCCTCGCCTTCCAGGACGCCAAGGCCGCGAACGAGGTCCTCGCCAGTCTCCAGGCCCAGCCGAGCCTCATTTGCGCCAGCCTCTATCGGACGGATCATACCCTCTTCGCCAGGCTCGGAACGGAACCCGACCCGCCGACACCCGGCCCCGGCCAAGCCTCCCCTGGCCTCCGTGTCGAAGGCCGCCACCTCCTGGTGCTCCAACCCGTGATGCTCCGGAAGGAGCACGTCGGGGATCTCGAACTCCGGTACGATTTCCGCGCCCTGGAGAGCGAGGTCCTGCGCCCCAGGCTGCTCATCCTCGGCGGCATCGTGCTCGTCTCCGGCCTCTCCGGCCTCGGCTTCTCCGCCGCCCTCAAACGCATCGTCTCCCAACCCCTCCTCCGCCTCGCCTCCACCGCCCGCGACATCGCCGACCGCGAGGACTTCTCCGTCCGCGCCGAATGCGCCGGCTCCGACGAGTTCGGCACCCTCACCCAGGCCTTCAACCACATGCTCGCCCGCATCCAGGACCAGGATGCCGCCCGCCGTGATTCGGAACGGCGTTACCGTCTGCTCTTCGATGGCAACCCCCTGCCGATGTTCGTCTACGATCCGGCCACGTCCGCCTTCCTCGCCTCCAACGACGCCGCCCAACAGCACTACGGCTACTCGTCCGCTGAGTTCCGCCGGATGACCCTCGCCGACCTTCTGGCCCCGGATTCCTCCCCTGCCAGACCGCCCCCGCCGCCCGCTCACCCGCCCGGATCACCCAGTGTCCGTCACCGCAAACGCAATGGCACCATCCTCCAGGTCGAGGTGACCACTCACGCCCTCGATCTTGCCGGCCAACCCGCCTGTCTCGCCCTTTGCCTCGACGTCACCGCCCGCAAGCACGCCGAGGAACAGCTAGCCCTCGCCTTCGACGAACTCGAGTCCCGGGTCGAGGCCCGAACCCGCGAACTCGAGCAGGCCCGCCGGACCGCCGAAGCCGCCAGCCACGCCAAGTCCCGGTTCCTCGCGGTGATGAGCCACGAGATCCGCACCCCCCTCAATGGCATCACCGGCGTGCTCCACGTCCTGCGAAAAGGTCAGCTCCGCACCGAGGAGCAGCACTGGCTCGACCTGGCCTCCGCTTCGGCCAAGACACTCCTCCGCATCATCAACGACATCCTCGATTTCTCGAAGGTCGAGGCCGGCAAGCTCGAGCTCCGGACCGTCCCCCTCGACCTGCCCGCCGCTCTCCGCAACGCCGCCGCCCCCTTCGCCGAACTTGCCCGCACCCGGGGGCTCCAATGGGACCTGCGCGTCGAGCCCGAGGTTCCCCGCTACGTCGCCGCCGACCCCGATCGACTCACCCAAGTCGTCGGCAACCTCCTCGGCAATGCCGTCAAATTCACCGATGCCGGTTCCGTCACCCTCCGCGTCGCCCAGGTTGCCGCCTCCCCCGAGCTCGTCCGCCTCCGCTTCGAAATCGCCGATTCGGGCTGTGGCATCGCTCCGGACGAGCTACCCCTCCTCTTCCGACCTTTCTCCCAACTCGACAACTCCAACACCCGCCGTCATGGCGGCACCGGCCTGGGCCTGGGGATCTGT
>JBBQML010000303.1:0-6191 GCA_038328885.1 Verrucomicrobiota bacterium
AGAGGTCCAGTCGTGCTTCTCACCTCCTCCACGCCGGAGCCCGCCCCGGCCCCCACCCCCACCCGCCGGCGGCCCCACCACCACCCCAGCCACCACGCGATCCTCACCGGGTGCTTCCTGCTCCCCGCTCCGCTCGCCCGGGCCCAGGTGGTGATCAGCGAGTTCCTGGCCGACAACGGCGGCAGTCTCCTCGACGAGGACGGTGATCCCTCCGATTGGATCGAACTCCATAACACCGGGCTGGAGCCCGTCCAGTTGGATGGATGGTATCTCACCGACGATGCCACCCAGCCCACCCGCTGGCGGTGCGGACCGCGCACCCTCGCGCCCGGGGCTTTCCACGTCGTCTTCGCCTCGGGCAAGGACCGCATCACGCCCGCAGCCTGGCATGCCAATTTCCGGCTCGAGGCCGCCGGTGAGTACCTGGCCCTGGTGCAACCGGACGGCCGGACGGTGGCGACCGAATTCCGGCCGGGCTACCCACCCCAGTTCGACGATGTCTCCTTTGGCACGGCCAACTCGGTCACCCCCACCGATCTCCTCGGGGGCGCCCCCGTCAGCGTCCTGGTGCCGGCAGGCGCGGACGAACTGCCGGCGGACTGGACCGATCCCGGGACCCCCGCCGCGGGCGGAGCCTGGCCACTCGTGGCCGGTTTCCCTCTGGGCTTCGATGCCAGCCCGGTCAGCGTCGGCTCGGAAACCAACCTGGCCCGGGCCGGCACCGCGCAGCAAAGCTCCACCAGCGGCGGCCTCGGCCCGGAAAGCGCCCTCGATGAAGACCCGGGGACGTTCACCCACACGACCAGCGAGGACGCCGCGTCCACCTGGTCCGTGGATCTCGGGGCGGAGCATGAGATCGGCCGCATCGTCCTGTACAACCGCGTGGATTGCTGCGGGACACGGTTTCGGGACCTCACCGTGAGCCTGCTCGCCGCCGACGGCCAGACCGTGGTCTGGAGTTCGGGACTCCTCAATCCCGAGAACAACCTGGACAGCCCGGCCTCGCTCACCCTCGATTTCTTCGAACTCAACCTGGGCCCCCTCACCGGCCGGACCGTGCTGGTGAGGCGCACTCGCGACCCTGACCTGTCCGGGTCGGGCGGCGTCGGCAACGCGGACGAAGCAGGTGTGCTCTCGCTCAGCGAGGTCGAAATCTTCGGCTTCGCGGCCGTCTCGTTCGCGCCGTCCCTCCGCAGCGACCTCACGACCGCCATGCGGGGACGCAACGCCTCCGCGTTCGTCCGCGTGCCGTTCGTGCTCCACGCTCCGGAGAGCCTCCAGGGGCTGACCCTCGCGCTCCGCTACAACGACGGCGTGGTGGTGGGTCTGAACGGCCAGCCCGTCGCCTCCCTGAACGCCCCCGGCCAACCCGACTGGAACAGTGCCGCCTCCACGCCCCGCGACAAGACGACGAGCCTCAACGCCGTCGCGGTGGATCTGTCCCCCTTCCGCGCGCTTTGGCGGACGGGGACCAACTGGCTGAGTCTCCAGGGTCTGAACGCCTCCACCGAGGACGCGGATTTCCTGCTGGACGCGGAATTGTTGGGCGACTCCGGCCGGACGGCCTTCCTCGCTCACCTCAGCCAGCCCAGCCCCGGGACAGCCAACGCCGGAGGCTGGTTTCTCGGCCGGGTCGCCGACACGAAGTTCAGCATCACCCGCGGGTTCGCCGACCAACCGTTCGATCTCGTCATCACCACCGCCACCCCGGGCGCCGAGATCCGCTACACCCTCGACGGCAGCACCCCAACCGCAACCTCGGGGACCCTCTACGCCCAAGCGCTCCGCGTGGAGCGCACGACGGTGGTGCGGGCCGCGGCCTTCAAGGCAGATCACCGCCCCACCGACATCGACACCCACACGTACATCTTCGTCGCCGACACCCTGGCCCAGCCGGTCCGCCCGACGGGATTTCCGGCCACCTGGGCCGGGGTCAGCGCCGACTACGCCATGGACCCCCGCGTCACCCAGGCGGCTCCCTTCGCGGCCAGCTTTCCGCAAGCGCTCCGCGCGCTCCCGTCGGTGTCGCTGGCTACCGCGAACGACGACCTCTTCGGGGCCAGTCGCGGCATCTACGCCAATCCCGAACGCAGCGGAGTGACCTGGGAACGCCCGATCTCGCTGGAGTGGATAGAGCCCGAGGGTGGGGGCGACTTCCAAGTGGACGCCGGGGTCCGCATCCAGGGTGGCTACTTCCGCGCCCGGAATGTGACCCGCAAACACTCGCTCCGGCTGCTGTTCAAGGACGAGTACGGGCCCGGCCGCCTGAGGGAGGACCTCTTCCACGTGTTCGGCGCCGTCCGCGAATTCGACACCCTGGTCCTTCGCGCCGGGGCCAATGACGGCTACGCCTGGGACGCTGCGCGGGATACCGAACAGTTCCTCCGCGACGAATTCGGACGCGACCTGTTCCGCGCCATGGGCCAGGTTTCCGGCCACGGGCGCTTCGTCCACCTCTACCTGAACGGACTGTACTGGGGCGTCTACAACCTCACCGAACGCCCGTCCGAGGATTTCTCGGCCAGCTACTTCGGCGGGGAACCCGAGGACTGGGACGCCGTCAACGCGGGCGAGGTGAAGAGCGGAACGCTCGACGCCTGGAACGCGTTCCTCACCGCCACGCGCACGGCAACCACCCTGGCCGATTACCAACGCCTCCAGGGACTCAACCCCGCCGGCACCCGCGACCCGGGACTACCTGCCTATCTCGATGCCCCCCACTACATCGACTACATGCTGCTGAACATCTGGGGCGGCAACTGGGACTGGCCCAACAAGAACTTCTGGTTCGGCTTCGACCGAACCCGCCAGGTCGACGGCTTTCGGTTCTACCTCTGGGACTTCGAGAACACCATGGGCAACAACCGCGACCGCTCGCCCCTGAACGTGGTGACCCCGCGAGGCGGGGTCGCCAATGCCTGGGTCGGCGAACCACACGACCGCCTCCGAAGGCTGGCCGAATACCGTCTGGCATTCGCCGACCGCGTCCAACGCCACTGCCTTGGCAACGGCGCCCTGACGCCCGCGGCGCTCGTGGCTAGTTACGCAGCACTCGCCGCCGGCCTCGAACCCGCCATCGCCGCCGAGTCCGCCCGCTGGGGCGACGAGCATTTCAGCCTGCCGCAGGACCCCTCCGACTGGGCGCGCGAACGCGACTGGTTGCTTGGAACCTACCTGCCCCAGCGAACCTCGGTTGTGCTCGACCAGTTCCGTGCCGCCGGCCTCTACCCGAACACCCCAGCCCCGGTCATCACCCCGGGACTCCCCGGCGCCCCCTGGCGACTGGGGGTGGCCGCCGCGGAACTCTACTACACGACGAATGGCCTCGACCCCCGGCTCCCGGGTGGTGCCCTCCGACCCGGGGCGATACAGGTCCTCTTCGATTCGGGTCCGCCACCGGCCGACCCGAACCTCGTCCGTAGCGGCGCCGCCTGGCGGTACCTCGACACCGGCGCAGACCCCGGGCCGGCTTGGTTCGCACCCGGCCACGGCGACGCCACCTGGAAGGACGGGCCCTCGCCGCTGGGCTACGGCGACGGCGATGAAGCCACCGTCACGGGGTTCGTCGATGCGAACCCCAACACCCCCGGCATGCAGCGGAACGCCACCACGTTTTTTCGCACCGCGTTCAACGTGGCCTCCCCCGGCGACTACGAGCGGCTTCGGTTGGCTCTCACCTACGACGATGCCGGCGCGGTGTACCTCAATGGCCAGGAGATCCTCCGCACCCCGAACCTGCCCCCGACCGCACGCTTCGACACCTACGCCTCAGGGGCTTCGTCCGACAACGCAGTCCTGATCCGCGACGACCTGCCCCCCAGCCTGCTCGTCCCTGGCCTCAACGTCCTCGCCGTGGAAATCCACCAGAGCGACGCGGGCAGCTCCGACGTGAGCCTCGACCTCGAACTCCTCGGTTTCGTGCCGAATGCCGGGCGGACGAACACCCTCGAGGTGTCTCTCCCCAACATGCCCGGCGTGCTCCGGGCGCGGGCACGGCAGGGTGGCGAATGGAGCGCGCTGTCCGAAGCCGCATTCACGCCCGGCACCGTGCCTGCCTCGCGGTTCAACCTCGTGGTCAGCGAACTCTGCTACCGACCCGCCGACCCCGCCACCGCCGCAGAGGTCGCGGTGTCCGAGAACCGCGATGACTTCGAGTTCCTGGAGCTTCTCAACATCGGCCTCCAGCCCATCAGCCTCGCAGGAGTGCGCTTCGCCACCGGCGTGTTGTTCGCTTTCGACGAGGCGACCCATCTCTCCCCCGGCGAGCGGATCCTCCTCGTCAGCAACCGGGCCGCCTTCGAGGCCCGTCATGGCCGCGACCACCGCCTCGCGGGCGAATACGAAGGCCGTCTCGCGAACGATGGGGAAGAGGTCCTGATGCTGGATCACGCCGGGGAAACCCTCCAGCGGTTCATCTACGACGACGCAGCGCCCTGGCCGGTCGAGGCTGACCGGGGAGGATTCTCTCTCGTACTCCTGCGACCCGAGACCGCACCGGACCCGGCCCTCCCCGCCAACTGGCGCTCCAGCGTCCTGCCCGGGGGTAGCCCCGGCGCCACCGACACGACCCGATTCGTCGGCTCGCCCGACGCCGATCAGGACGGCAACGGTCAGGCTGATCTGCTCGACTACGCCTTCGGACTCCACCTCGGCGGGATCACCCCCAGCGGCCTCAGCGTGACCCAGACGCCGCCCCCGGGCAATCCGGCAGCCGCTCCGCAGTTCACGGTCCGCTATCCGCGGAATCTCGCCGCGGACGACGCGCCGCTCCGCCTCGAGATGGCCGCCTCCCTTTCCGGTCCCTGGCAGCCCGCCGGCGAACACCTCATCCTGATCGCCGAGCAACGCATCGAACCCGGGCGAGCGATTCTCAATTTCCATCTTCGCCAGGAGCCCGCGCAACCCTCCACCCTGTTCATCCGCGTGCTGGTAGATCCTCAGCCTTGAGGGCCGCCGCCGGTCCCTGCGCCGGGGCGGCCAGGTTCGTCGAGGTTGTGGCGCCCGGCACGGTGGCGGAATCCGACGCGAGCCCGAGGGTGAAAAAAAATGTGGCGCCCTTGTTCTCAGCCGCTTCGACCCAGATGCGACCGCGATGCCTCTGGATCACCCGGTGCACGCTCACCAAACCGATGCCGTTGCCCTCGAACTCCTCCTGCGTGTGCAGCCGCCGCATCGCCGTGAACAGGCGGTCCGCGTAGGCCATGTCGAAACCGGCCCCGTTGTCCCGCACGAAGAAGGTCGGAACGCCCTCCGGCGCGATCAGGCCCACTTCGATGCGCGCACAGGCCCGCTTGCCAGTGAACTTCCAGGCGTTTCCCAGCAGATTCCCCAGCGCCGCCATGATCAACCGCTGGTCCCCCCACGCCCGCATCCCCGACTGAACGCTGCACTCGACCGCGCGCGCAGGCTGAGCCTTGCGCAGTTCATCCAGCGCCTCTGTCGCAAGCCGGCTGACGTCGACGTTGCCTTCCCGCATCTCACCCCGGCCAAGGTGGAAGAGCGCCATCATGCCATCTACCATCAAAACCATGCGCCGCCGCGCTGACATGATCCGCTCCAGGTAGCCCCGCGCCGTGTCGTCCAGCATGGGGCCGGCGCACTCCGTCAGTTCTCGACCAAAAAAATCGATTGCCCGCAGCGGCGCCCGAAGATCGTGTGACACCGCGTATGCGAACATCTCCAGATCCCGGTTCGCCGCCGCCAACTGCGCCGTCCGCGCCTCCACTTCACTGTCCAACCGCGCCTTGCTGCCCCGCAGCTCGCACTCCGCCTGCCGGCGGCGCGTGAGGTCCTGCTTGATTCCGATGAAGTGGGTGATCACTCCCTCCGCGTTGCGCACCGGGGTGATAGTCTGTTCCTCCACGTAGGTCGTGCCGTCCCGGCGCCGGTTCACGATTTCCCCCCACCACACCCCGCCCGCCAGGATGGTATTCCAAAGTCGCTGGTAGACCTCGGGCGATTCCTTGCCCGATTTCAGGATTCGCAGGTTCTTCCCGACCACCTCCGGCTCCGCATAACCCGTCAACTCGCCAAAGGCCGGATTCGCCCACAGGACCCGGCCTTCCACATCAGTGACGACGATGCCGTTGGCCGCCGCGGAAATCGCCGCCTCGAGCAACCGCCGCTCCTGCGCACTCGCCGCGGAGTCCTGCCGGCCCCGGCGCCGCGCCTGGAACCGGGCGGCCCCCAAA